>JAZRCD010000153.1:0-6584 GCA_045635425.1 Ructibacterium sp.
ATACGACAAGATCGCCGTGGATGGAGTAATGGGACCCAAAACCATCAAAAAGATGCAGCTCTGGCTTGGTGTGACCCAGGACGGTGTTGTGGGCCCGGCAACAACCAAGGCATTACAGCGCAAAGTCGGGGCCACTGTTGATGGAAAGTGGGGCGGCGGAACCACGAAGGCGCTGCAAAAATTCCTAAATAAGCAGGGAGCAAAACTGGCCGTCGATGGCGTAAGGGGTAAAGAAACCATCAAGGCTCTGCAACGGTATCTTAACGAAATCGTCAAGAAGTAAACCCGCTTCAGAGATACCCCTAGAAGGCACAAAATGGTACCTAGAATCGTTCAAAAGCGGTTTTAGGTATCATTGTGTGGCTGGAGAGAAGTCTATCTTATATCGAAAAATAAAGGCGAAAGGAGACTAAATTGGTAAACATCTCAGGGAACTGTCCAGCTGAAGAAGCAAGTGCATATGTTGATTATCTAGAAAAGAAACACAATCGCAAATTGGAATTGCTTAACATAAACATTGATGGAGAATATGTTGATCTGAATTATAAATTTGAAGAGGTCCCATTTGAGCGCATAGCCAGAATCACCGGCTATTTGGTTGGTAATACAACGCGCTGGAATGACGGAAAAATAGCTGAATTAAAGGATCGTAAAAAGCACATTGATAGTAGAATCGGAGGAATGGAACAACTTGATTAAATCAGCCTATAACCAGTTGCGCCGGTCGAGCGGAACGGGTTCGCTATCTTAGGTCACCCATCGCCATAAAGGGGGACCGGGAAGTGGTGAGGCCCAGTCCCCCGGCTTGTGGGTGCAAAAATTGCACTTCCAGATTTTGTAAAAGTGCAACAGCCATCACCTGTGGATAACTAATCGCATGGATTCAATGGTTTCACGGGTTATCCACAGATTTATCCACAGGATGTCAAAAAGATATCCACAGACTACATAAAACCAAGAAATACAAAATGCACTATAAAGTTATCCACAAAAATGCAAAGTTATCCACAAATTATCCACAGAAGTTATACACAAGTAAGTTTGGGCCGTCACTGTGATGCGCATAGTTATCCACAGTTTCCACAGGCCCTATAACTACTACCAACTCTATACTTAATAAAGATAGCATCAAGACTTTTTGCTTTATGTAAACGAGGAGGAAACCATGAAGGCATTATCAGTCGACGGCAAGTTCGGCCCAAATACGAAGAAACGTATGCAGAAGTGGCTCGGCGTTTCGCAGGACGGCAAGATCGGAAAGAATACAATCAAGCATCTTCAGAAGCGCGTCGGCGCCTCCCAAGATGGCAAGTGGGGACCGAATACAACAAAGAGATTACAGCGGTTCCTTAATGGCAAGGGCGCGCACATCAGTGTAGATGGGAAGTTTGGACCTAAAACCATCAAGGCCCTCCAAACATACCTTAACCAGTATTACGGACTGAATCCGCAACCAACTCCGACACCAACTCCGACACCGAGCACGAACGCACAAAAGATTGTCGCAATGGCGCAGGCGTGTGCATGGCCAGCGGGGACATCATCGAGTACATACAAGTACCCCAGCGGGAAGCCGACAGATGCGTACAAAGCAGCGCGGGATAAGGCTTATCCGAACCGGAGCAGCTGGGGTACACAGACAAAGAAAGGCGCAAGCTGTGACGTCTTTGTTGGTACTGTTTTAAGGGCCTCAGGAGTTGATCTGAAGTGGCCGCGCGGGTTGGATGGCGTTCAGGAGTATGCAGCCAGCAGCCCATATATGTATCTGGCACAGAGTAATAGCACAAATAACCTGCAGCCGGGTGACGTCATTTTCTACCTGATAAAGGGCGGAGGCGGTCATATCGCAATCTATCTTGGTAATAACAAGATTGCTAACGCACACTATAATGGGAAAACATACGGACGCGTGGAGAGCTTCAGCACTCTGAGAAAGCCGTCCGAGTGTAAGATATATAACGTTTATAGAGCAAAGTAAGGAGGCGAAGAGACGATGACAGAAGCGATTATTGTAGCAATCATAACTGGAGCATGCGCGGTCATCTCTAACGTGGCGATCACAGTCACAGAGGCAAGCAAAAATCGCTACAGGATTGAGCAGCTTGAAAAGAAAGTTGAGAAGCACAACAATCTTGTGGAGCGCGTCACTCAAATTGAGGCTGACGAAAAGGCCATGTGGAATTGGATTGACACGTTCAAAGAACGCCTCCCTTAATACCGCCCCTTTCGAGGGGGTTCCTCCCTTCTTTTCCCCGGCTTCGGTCGGGGTTTTTTTTATTGCAAAAAATATCCTGAAGGGGTTGACATTCATTAAAGGGTGTGCTATTCTATAATTGAAAAGGGGAGGAAACAAAAATGAAGACATACAAAGTAAATGGAAAGACATTCGAAGCCGTGAAGGAAGTAAACCTTACAAAGCACGGTGTAGAAAGAATAGCTGAGCGATACAATATCACAGGCAACACCGCGAGGGTTATAGCACAGATTGCGGCCGACTTCGGAACAGACGTAAAGACAGTTTCCCCGAAGCTTGCGAGCTGGGTTGATAGAAAGAATCGCAATAACAACGGGAGTGAAAACACCATTTACAAAATCCTCAAGGACTCGCTCTTCATCTTCACTGAAAATGAAAATAAGGCTACACTGATTACAGCATACAAACTCCCGGAATGGGTAGTGCAAGAAATAAAATAAAAAAAGTTTCAAAAAACACTTGACAAACATAAAAAGCTACGATATACTATAATCGAAGAAAGGAAAAAAACGCCGGCTCAAGGTTAAGAGCCAGTCGGACGCGGAAGCCGACCAAGCCGGAGTCATGAGCCCCCTGGAACGCCAGGACCCCGAAAGGGCGAGCGGGATACAACACCAGCGATGGTTGAATGGAATCTGAACGGGCCGAAGTCACAAAGAAAAAAAACGAACTCGATTAAGATAGAAAAGGGAGAAAGAACAATGAAAAAGATAATCGCGATAATGATAATGGCAGCCGGAATGATGATCCTGACAGGATGTGGACAGGACCTCGACCCGCTGAACAATACAGATGGCAACAACGAAGAAACTAAAGTTGTAACCGCTTCAGAGGTTGGACAGGTAAAGGAAAGTGAGCCAGTCTACACAATCGAAGGACTTGACTACAACCAGATGTACGAGAACTGCGGAGTTGTCTGCGCATCAAACGTAATGGACATCGTGACAGAATCAGACACAACCGAAGAGGAGGTTATGAGCTACGCGGTAACTCACGGACTCGCCACAAAGGCAGGCGGGACTACAGCGATGGACATTCAAAACATCATGTACGAGATGGCCGGAATTGAGAGCAGCTGGGTTAATAACCCGACACTGGATGAGCTCGAAGTAGCAGCCGAAGAGGGAGTAGCAATCATCGCAGTACACGCCGAAACAGTCTACTACGGAGGCAAGGGAGATCTGGATCACTGGATCACAGTAATCGACAAGGTGGAAGGCGGCTGGGTGGTCGCAGATAGTAACGGGGTAGCCTATTACGATGACGAGACAATGAAGATGGCAACGGACGGTGAAGGACAAGAGATGATCGTGGTCAGATAAAGAAAGGAGGCAGGTAAGATGGCAAACCCAATGACACGCAGAGAAAGAGAAAGAATAACAAAATTCTGGAATTCAAAAACCGGTGAGGTGCTCATAGTGGTGGTTAGCGGCGTTCTGTATCTCGCTTTTGCAGCACTTATTGCACTGGTGATATTCTGGAGATAGGAGGAATAAAATGACAGACAAAGAAAGAGAAGAAATGAATCGAGGAACCTCAGAGGTGTTTGACAACGCAGAAGAGATTATTAAGAAGTACAAGACGTCATCAATACCGTACACAATGGGGTCAATAACAGCAATGATATATTTGCTCTCAATGATAGCTGAATCGCTTTATGGAAAGGGTGACGTTGCGGTAAAGTGGGCAGCAAAAGGAATGAAGTTAGGAACAAACACTTACATAGCACTGGACAATAATGAGGAGGAGGACAAATGAATAAGAACGAAGCCTGGATTAAGGATTCACTTGAGCAATTTAAGAAGGGCAATGTAACCGCTCATAAGTTAATCGAAGTTAAGGATGAAAAGCAAATGACACACGATGAATATTGCGCTTACATGAAAGAGCTGAACAGAATAAATAAACAGTTTGAACCAAAGAGAAAGACAGATCATATTCTAAACCAGATGGAAGAGTCAAGAATTGTGAAAGAGCGCAAAGAAGCAAAAGAACTGGAAGATTTCTTGAAAGGTTTTGCAAAAAATGGTTGACAAAAGCTTTAGATCGTGATATCTTATAATTGAATAAAGGATAAACGAAATGAATTATAACGAAAGAATGAAGGAGCTGAACAAGCTCAACACTCAGTTCGAGAGAAGCAAAGATATCGATAAGAAACTTGACGAGCTGGACGCAAGAAGAAAAAGAATTGAAAAAAATCTTCAAAACCCCTTGACAAGAACTAAAAATCACGATATACTATAATTGAAGGAAGGATAAAAACCCCTCCTCGTGGGGAGGAACCACCGAGACGCGGAAGCTCGGGAAGGAGGGGTCACAAAGGGAATACCTGAACCGCGAAGATCCTGGAAACAGGGGAGCGCCGCAAGGACTTCTCTGGTAACTCCGGGAAGAAAGGGAAATCCAAAAGTCGAAACGGCCCTAAACTGGGCCGTCCAGGAAAGGACAGCAACCTTACCTGCTGATGAGACAAGCTATAAAGGAGAAGGAAATGAATACGAAAAAAATCCCAGAGGAAAATATGAAGATCATTGAGAAAAATCAATGGTGGTTGATGCAGAAACACTTCAAGGAGGAGAAAGAAAATGAAAAGATTAGCACAAAACATTAGAACGTGGTCAGGTAACTTCGACCTGATGACAGACGCGTTCTACATTGAAGAAGATCGAAACCCAGTTGAAAAGGAAAGGAGGGAAACAGAGATGAAAGATATTGTAAAGACAATAGTCGAGGTGATGATCATCATCGCGGCCATAACAATTATCGCGGTTGTGACACAGCCGCCGTCGACGCTTGGTGGCACGCCGATGTAATAGAAAGGAGAACAAAATGACGACATTTTGTATTGAAGGACTCGCCATTTGGCAATGCGTAACAATGTTTGCAGCATTAGGCATACTTAAACTGCTGTCCACGGATATTCCAAGGGAGGATGAAAAGAAATGAACAAATACACAATAACAGACATTATATATGCAATCGTGCCGGTTATCGCAGTAACTATTGCGGTTTACTTGAGTTATAAGCTCACATAGAAAGGAGGAAGTCATGAGGGAGAAATGGTACCCGATGAAAGGCAACCCGGAGCTGGAGGTTAGCAACTTCGGATTTATTAGAAAAAAAGAGGAACAGGTTGAGATTGAATGGCCGATGGGTGTAAATCCGGGTGAGATCGTATACGATTCAATTATAGGCTTGCCTGAAGAGTTCACGGTCCTGCATCTTAATGGGGACGAAGAGGACAATAGAATATCAAACCTGACAGCATATTACAAACACACAGTTGAAATTTTGAAAGGAGAAAGAAAGTGAAGTACTACACAAGCAAAGGATTCATCGAGAAGAAAGACGAAACACTGAACGACAAAACCAAGAAACAGTCAGCTGCGATACTTTTCCTGTCACTGGCTCTTGCGCTGGCACTGGTGATTGGGGCATGGCTCTACACTGATTACGTTTACGGTGAGGAGGACAACAATGGAGAAGCTACTAACACTGAAGCGGTCAGCGAAAATAACGGTTCTGGTGGAGAATCAGCACCCGCAAAAGAAGAAGTCAAAGATAACGGTAACGTCGAAGCTGTACCGGTACAGGAAGCAGGGCCTCAAAGAGAAGATGTTCAGCGAGTGGAGGCTGCCCCTGTAGAGGAAAAGAAGATCGAAGTTGTTGAAGAGAAGGCGGCCGTAAAAGAAACAGTTCCAGTTGAGAAGGTCACAGTTAAAATCCACGTCCGCAAGAATAGCGGTTACTCAGTAGCGCAAACCTGGACTGCTGTAGCTAACGGTAGCAACACATGGAACAACGCAAAGAAGACCGCAAACCAGTACAGCCCGATTACCGAAGGCCTTACAACTTATACCTTCACTGGAGAGTTCAAGGACGAGCTCGGCAACACTTGGAGCGGAGATCGGTTCTACGGTAAAGACTTTATCGCACTGTTTGAGGGTCAGGAAGGCCCGACAGCAACCCTGAACGTATACGCCCAGTATAGTGAAAAGCAGTTCCCGAAGCTGACAGTTATCGGCAATGACGAGGTGAGCACCGGATCATTCAGCTGGAGCAATGATGGAGCATTCAGCGAGTACACCAAAACATTCTCTGAACCCGATGAGGTTGAGGGTTGGACGTTCCTGTACTGGGAAGGTGAGGACGGCGAGCAGTACGAAGATGGCGACACCTGGACAATCAAGGCCTCAGATCTTGACGGAGACACCACAGTGGTCTTCACGGCGATCTGGGAACAGGACGAGCCTGACGATCCGGATGATCCGGTAATCGACCCGGACGATGAGGACGTTGACGATGAGGACGCTGACGATGACGCAGA
>JAZRCD010000154.1:0-3519 GCA_045635425.1 Ructibacterium sp.
TGCCGGCTACCGGGTGGATCGCAAACTTTACTTCCACGCCCTTAGCTTCCAGCTTATCGGAGAGCGCCTTAACGGTGCTCTGTGCCTGAGCCAAAGCCATACCGTAACCGGGAACAATCATAACCTTCTTAGCAGTTCCTAAAATGTCGGTCAGGGATTCATCCTCACCGGCCTCTTCGGCGTTATCCGCCTTGGCCGGCTCCCCGTCCAGCGCAGAAATCAGTTCCGCCACTGTCTCCTTGGCATCACCCAACATCATGATGGTGTTCTCACTCTCGTAGAGAGGATTGGGAACACCTGCATAACCGGGATTCAGGTCAAAGTTACAGATAATAACACTCTTGGCATCTGCCGCGTTCAGTACCGGCATACCATAGATGGGAGTTCCCTCTGCGGTGTTTGCCGCCGGGTTTACAACGTCATTTGCACCGATGATGATTGCCGCATCACATTCTCCGAACTCGCCGTTAATGGCATCCATTTCATAGAGTTTGTCATAAGGAACATCTACCTCACAGAGGAGCACATTCATGTGACCGGGCATTCTGCCGGCTACCGGGTGGATCGCAAACTTTACTTCCACGCCCTTAGCTTCCAGCTTATCGGAGAGCGCCTTAACGGTGCTTTGTGCCTGAGCCAGAGCCATACCATAACCGGGAACAATCATAACCTTCTTGGCGTTACACAAAACATCGCCAACAGAAGGTTTTTCTTCCCTTTTGGGTTCCTCAACCACTTCTTCCTTCTTCTCTTCCGCCTTCGCCTTAGAGGTAGCGGGCTTTGCTGTACTTCCCAACAGAATACTGATCAGGCTACGATTCATCGCCGTACACATAATCTGGGTCAGAAGAAGACCGGATGCACCAACCACGCCACCGATAGCAACCAAAAGCGGATCTCCCACTGCAATACCGGCAATACCACCTGCCACACCACTTAAGGAGTTCAGCAAGGAGATGGTAATGGGCATATCCGCACCGCCGACACGAATGGCAAACGCCACGCCAAAGAATGCGGAAAGAATGGTAATAATCCAGATATTCTCGGGAATAAATACAATTGCAGCCAGCGTGAGAATCAAGGTAATTCCTACAATCAGGGAATGTGCCTTCCAGACAACCGGCTTCTGGGGGAGAAGCTTGTGAAGTTTTCCTGCCGCAACCAAACTACCGGTAAAGGTAACCCAGCCCACCAGAAGTGCCACCGCACCAACATAGACAGCAAAGGGGTCACCCTCTGCCTGAGCAATGGTCAGGATTGCCACCAGCGCACTTGCCAGACCGCCCAGACCGTTCAGCAAAGCCACCGCCTGAGGCATTTGAATCATCTTAACCTTAACGGCACCGATGATGCCAAATACAGTACCAATCGCCAAGCCCAGCCATACCTGCCAAGCGGCTAAAATATCGTTGTTATACAGAACAACAGCAATGGCAATCACGGTACAGATTGCAGACAAGGTATTGCCGGCATAAGCGGTCTTAACCTTACTCATCATACTGATGCCAACCAGAACACCCAGAACAAGGACAGCACTGATGATATAATAAACAGAATTTGCAATCAACATTTACTTGCCCTCCTTCTTGAACATTTTGAGCATTCTGCCGGTAACTGCAAAACCACCGGCTACATTTACCATTGCAAATACAATGGCGAGAATGCCAATGATAACGCTCAGCACCGGAGCAGAATCCTTGACCGCAACAGCTGTTACGGTCAAAGCGCCCAGAACGGTGATACCGGAGAGTGCATTCATACCGGACATAAGGGGTGTGTGGAGAAGGGTAGGCACCTTATTGATAATCAGGTAGCCAACAATGGCCGCCACAACAAAAATAGCAATTAAAACAATACCCACGTTTTTTCTACCTCCAACTTAAGCGTTCATAGCTTCCAATGCGCCCTTATGAACAATCTTGCCGTCAATGGTGGTCAGAGCACCGCTTACAATTTCATCGTTCATATCCAAAGCAACAACGCCATCCTTGGAGATATATTTTACCAAGTTGTAGATATTGTGAGAGAACATCCAGGTAGAGCTGGTGGGCAGCATACCGGGAATATTCTTGATACCCTCGATGACAACCTGATGCTTCACTGCAGTTTCACCGGGCTCGGTGATCGCACAGTTACCACCCTGGTCAATAGAGATATCTACGATAACAGAACCGGGTTTCATGGTCTTTACCAGTTCTTCGGTCAGGATAACCGGAGCCAGTTTGGAGGGAACCAGTGCAGAACAGAAGATGATATCCATATCCTTAATGGTATCAGCCAGTGCTGCTCTTTCCTTCACCAACCATTCCTCGGACAATGCCTTTGCATAACCGCCTTCACCAACTGCAACCTCTGCAGGAACGGTGGTGTCAACGATCTTTGCACCCAAACTCTGTGCCTGCTCTGCTGCTGCAGGACGGATGTCTGCCGCATAGGTAATTGCACCCAGGCTCTTTGCGGTTGCCAGCGCTCTCAGACCTGCAACACCGGTACCGATAACCATAACATTACAGGGTTTTACCTGACCTACTGCACAGAAGATGGGAGGAATGAACTTAGTCAGATCATTTGCCGCCATGAGAATTCCCTTATAACCTGCACAGGTACTCATGGAAGACAGTGCGTCCATGTTCTGCGCTCTGGAAATACGGGGAACACCGTCCAGAGTCAAGCTGATAACGCCCTTTGCCGCCATATTCTTTACCATCTCATGGTTCACGGGAGATGCAGGGTGAATAAAGGTAATCAGGTACTGACCCTCGTGCATCATGTCTACCTCGTGCTTACCCTTTGCCTCGTTGAACTGAGGCTCCTTAACCTTTAAGATAACATCTGCCTTTGCGTAGAGTTCCTCGCAATCTGCAATCATGGTTGCGCCTGCTGCTGCATAGTCGTTGTCCGCAAACAGAGCACCCTCACCTGCAGAATTCTCTACCAACACCTCAAAACCGTCTGCCTTCAGCTTCGCTACAGTTTCAGGGATCGCAGAAACACGACCCTCACCATGCATAATTTCCTTTGGAATACCGATAATCATAATAACAAATCCTCTCTTTTTATATGTATTTAAAATTTAATTATTTTCAGGTAACAAACAAACTTCCTGCTTATTCACCGAAAGCACAACGGTGGTTCTGGTCAGGGAAACACCATCGATTGCCTTGATGTAGTTCAGGATTTCTTCCAGTTTGCTGGTGGAAGATGTCACAACCTTGAGAAGAAAATCAAAATCACCTGCAATGTAATAACATTCCGAAACCGAAACATTCTCTTGCACTCGTTCAATAAACTTCTCGTAATACTTGGGTGCATCCAACTTGACATTGATGAACGCCATCAAATCTCTGCCGATAATTTTCTGGTTGATGATGGTGGTATACTGCTCAATCAGTCCGCAGTTTTCCATCTTCTTAATCCGTTCAATGACAGCAGATGTCGACAAATTAATTTTATTCCCAATATTGGTTGCATTCTCTCTGGAATTCTCCTTCAAGCATGATAAAATCTGATAATCAATTG
>JAZRCD010000155.1:0-2966 GCA_045635425.1 Ructibacterium sp.
CCTTGTGTCACTGGTTCGATTCCAGTCGGAGGCACCATTCGCGGGAGTGGCTCAGTGGTAGAGCGTCACCTTGCCAAGGTGAACGTCGCGAGTTCGAATCTCGTCTTCCGCTCCAATATGCTAAAAGACGCATATATTTGCGTTTTTTATCATAACAATTAAATATGGCGCCATAGCCAAGTGGTAAGGCAGAGCTCTGCAAAAGCTTTATTCCCCAGTTCAAATCTGGGTGGCGCCTCCAGAAAAAAGCACTTCGTAAGAAGTGCTTTTTTCAATGAAGCGTTCCTTTGGAACATTAAGCAGCCTCTGGCTATGAAGTCGCTTCGCGAATGAAGTGTCGCTTCGCAACATTTTGAACGCTTCGCTTCATAAATCTGCATAGCAGATTGACTTCATGGTGTTTCTAACACCACTTCATATTTGCCAAAAGGCAAATCATTCATTTACAACCCACTTATTTCATGATTCCTACACACAACGGCGGTCACACGACCACCTTTTTTCTCTTTATGGTTGCTAAAAATATTCCGGTATGATAATATAATGAAAAATTAGAATTTAGACTCTATGGAGGAATCATCATGTATACACAACAAGATTTAGAAAACGATATTCTCAGAATCGGTGTGGAAAGCACAGACCTGCTCACCGTCCATACATCCCTCAAAGCCATCGGCAAGATAGACGATGGTCAAAAAAGCGGTGCCGAAGTGGTGATTGACGCCTTAAGAAACTGCGTCTCCGACGGACTCCTGATGATTCCCTCTCATACTTACAGCAACATCCGAGAAACTCCCGTTTTTAACATCCGAACCACCCTGCCTTGCATCGGCACTCTGCCTTGCGTTGCAGTAGACCTTGCCAATCAGGCCTACGATGCAGGGGACAAAACATGTATCCGTTCTATGCAGGTTTCTCATTCTGTGGTTGCCTTCGGTAAAGATGCTTATGCATTTACCGCCTGTGATCGGGAAACCAAAACCAGAACTCCCATTGATGGTTGCTACGGAAAACTTTATCATCAAAATGGCAAAATTCTTCTTCCGGGTGTGGGACTGAACACCAACACCTTCATTCATACCATTGATGAATATTTTGATTATCATTGCAACGGCACACCCCTTGGCGAGACCATTTGGATTCAGGTAACGGACTACGATGGCAGTCAATGGATGCAAGAGCGCATTTCCACCGTTGGTCCTCCTGCCAAAACCTTCTTACGCTACGAAGATGCTTTGAAGGAGTCAGGCTCCCTGACCTATGGCAAAATCGGGGATGCAGAGGCTATCCTCGTTGATGCGCGAAAATGCTTTGATGTTGTTCTGGATATTCGTAAATAGGAAGCTCAATGATTTAATACATAAAAAAGGCGGTCTAACGACCGCCTTTTCTTCTTCCTCTTCTTACTTCATGGACTTATCGTGGATAACCTGAACGGCTCTTTCCGCGTTCGCTTCGTTGATCAGAACAGAAACTCTGATTTCGGAAGTGGAGATCATGTGGATGTTGATTTGTGCATCATAAAGTGCTTCGAACATGGTTGCCGCAACGCCTGCGTTATGCGCCATACCTGCACCAACGATGGAAACCTTGCTCAGGTCATCACGATGGCTGATTTCCTGATACTTCAGGATATCCTTCAAATCCTCCAAGGTCTTTAAGGTAGCATCAAGGTTAGCCTTACTGGTAGTGAAAGCAATGTCCTTGGTACCGTTTCTGCCGATGGACTGGAGAATCATATCTACATTCACATCTGCCTTTGCCAAAGCCGAGAAAATCTTAAATGCGATTCCCGGGGTATCCTCTACGCCAACAATTGCAATCCGTGCAACATCATTATCACGGGCAACACCTCTGATTAACATTTTTTCCATATTGGTAGCCTCCTTTACCACAGTTCCGGGTACTTTCTCGAAACTGGACTTTACTTCAAGTTTTACGTTATACTTCTTTGCAATTTCTACCGAACGATTGTGGAGTACGTTAGCACCCAGACTTGCCAGTTCCAGCATTTCGTCATAGGTGATTTCATCCAACTTAATCGCATCGGGAACGATACGAGGATCGGTGGTATATACACCATCTACATCCGTATAAATTTCACACTTATCTGCCCCCAGAGCGGCCGCCAGAGCCACCGCTGAGGTATCACTGCCTCCACGACCCAGCGTGGTGATATCGTCGTATTTATTGATACCCTGAAATCCTGCTACAACCACAACTTTGTGGGTATCCAGTTCCGAAAGCAAGCGCTCGGTGTTGATTTTGTTGATTCTTGCATTGCTGGGTGTTGCATTGGTCTCAAATCCTGCCTGCCAACCGGTCAGGGAGATTACCGAAACGTCCAGGGTCTGAACCGCCATTGCTAAAAGAGCAATGGAAATCTGCTCACCGCTGGACAACAACATATCCATTTCACGCTTGGATGCCGCAGGGTTAATCTCCTGCGCCTTCTCGATCAGGTCATCGGTGGTGTCGCCCTGTGCAGATACTACAACAACAACTTTGTTGCCTTCTTTAACAGCATCTACCACTCGGTTCGCCACGTTCAAAACCTTTGCCGCGTCAGCGACAGAACTGCCGCCAAACTTTTGTACAATAAGTCCCACTTTTTATCCCTCCATTTTTAACATCAAACGGATTGCTCCGTCATTTTCATCTTATAAAATTACTGCGCCGGTATTATCTGCCGAGAGCATGGTTAATTTCCAGTCCGGCATTCTCTCGGATAATATCTGTTTCATTTGTTCTTCAAAGTCTCCATTGTCCTTATGAACGATGGCGACAATCGTCGGCCCCGCTCCGCTGAGATACACACCAAGAGCACCTCTATCGTAGCAGTTTTGGAACATCTTATCCATATCAGGAACCAGTCGCTTCCGATACCGCTGATGAAGTTTATCCCCCACCGCTGTTCAAATGTTTTCGTACTTCCCGCTCATCAAACTGGCAGCAAGCAACCCGCT
>JAZRCD010000156.1:0-7283 GCA_045635425.1 Ructibacterium sp.
GATTTTCCCTTGAGGATGTTCCTGCGACATATCGGGAGGAATTCAATAAGAATCAGGATTGGCTCAGATTTGGGTTCCACGGAAGAAATTGTGATTCTAAATATAACGAGTACGATGGGGCAGAATTTCTTCGGGAAGCAGAATTGGTCTATGAAAATCTGGAACGAATTGTTTCCAAAGATGCACTTTCCTATAATGTAAGATTGGGTTTTGCTACCGGAAATTTTGAGTGTGTCAAAGGGTTTAAGGAAAATTACCCTGATTTCCAAACCCTCTACGGAGCGGAGGATAAACGGATTGAGTATTACCTTTCCAAAGAAGAGAATGATGTTCTTCTGGAACAAGGCTCCTTCTTTGAAAACAAGGTGGGAATTACCATAAAATTAAGTGAGTTACGCCTTGAAATGCAACAAGACTTTCAGGAGTACCTGAACCACCTTCCGTCAAGGGAGAGTTATGCCTTTTTTACACACGAGCAGTGTTTTGGTGATGAAAATACCAGAGGGAAAGTAGAAGAACGAATCGAGATGCTTTGTCAATGGAATCATAACTTTTTATGAGATTTTGCCCAAAGGAATATGCAAGGGTACATCAGTATGGAAGACGGAAAATACATGCAGGAAATAGTTGTGTAATGTTCTTGTCTAACCCTACTATCCCTGATAAACGGAAAAGCACAAGGAGATGATAAAATGGATTTATTAAAACTTTCTGAAAAATATTTTGATGAAATGAATGAATTAATTCATGATATTTGTGTGATTCCGGCCCCATCGGGATTTGAAGAAAAGCGAGCGGAGTATGTGCTTCGATATTTAAAGGATTTGGGAATTGATAGTGCCTACATAGATGAAGCAAACAATGTGGTTTGTATGCTGGGTAAGCAGAGCGAGGATGTTTCGGTTTTCATGGCGCATACGGATATTGTATTTCCCTTTGAGGTCCCTCTTAATTATATTGATGATGGTGAGAAAATTCATTGTCCCGGTGTAATCGACGATGTGGTATGTCTTGTTATCATGCTTACATGTATCAAGCACATTATCAAAAGCGGGATGGAATTGAACCGCACCATTATGTTTGTGGCAAACACAGGAGAAGAAGGCTTGGGTAACCTGAAGGGTTGTCGGCAGATTTTCAAGACCTATGGCGATAGAATCAAGCGGATGTATACCTTTGATGCTCATGATCAACATGTGATAGATCACAGTGTTGGTTCCCATCGCTATGAGGTGACCGCCATAACCGAGGGTGGTCATTCCTTTGATGCTTTTGGAAATCAAAATGCCATTCGGGTGCTTGCGGATATCATTGCTGAAATATATAAGATCCAAGTTCCCCAAATTGGTGACAGCAAAACCACTTATAATGTGGGGATGATAAACGGCGGTACAAGTGTAAATACCATAGCGCAACAAGCCTCTATGCTTTGTGAATACCGCTCCGACCATGTGGGGTGTCTTGCTATGATGGAGCAGAGGTTCGTTGAAATTTTTGAAAATGCAAAGAAAACTTGCAAGGAATTAAAAGTTAAACTTGTGGGTAGCCGTCCCTGCATGGATAATATGGATATGGCGAAGTTGAATGCTCTTTCTGAGTTTGTGTGTTCCGTGCAGAAAAAATATACAGGATGTCAGGTGGAAAGAAACAGCGGTTCCACCGATGCCAATATTCCGCATTCCCTTGGTATACCTGCGGTATGTGTAGGTGTGTATCAAGGTGGCGGTGCTCACACAACGGAGGAATGGCTTTTGAAGGAATCCATAAAATCGGGATTTGCCATCGGTATGGAACTTATTTTGACAGAAGGGCAATGCCTTTGATGGATTGCGTGATTGCGATAGAAAAGGAGACAGAAAATGGATTATGCATTACTGATTATTTCGTTGATATGTATTGGATTAAAGAGTGTGTTTGCCAAGAAAAGTAATCGATACATAAATGAGAAGCATAGCATATATGCTTATAATTTTTACATGTTTTTTATAGCATTTGTGATTATGACCATCTTTGGTCTTCCTAATTGGAACGGCTTGGGACTCTTTACAGCCACCTTGGCTATCTTATATGGCGTATTTCTGTTTCTGGCGCAAGTTTTATTGATTAAAGCAATGAGTGTTGGTGACACTTCGGTAAGTACGTTTTTCTATTCTTGCGGATTTTTACTTCCCATATTCCTAAGCGTTTTTCTGTATGGTGAAGCAATTTCTGTGATGCAAGGAGCGGGAATTATCTTACTTTTGATTTCTTTCTTTATTTCGGTGGAGAAGAAGGCAAAAGCCACCAAGAAATGGTTTGTTTACGTGCTTCTTGCCCTTTTGTGTAATGGTATGGTAGGTTCCATTCAAAAGATATTCGGCATGTCTGATTTTGCATACCGGCAGAGTTCCTTTATGATTGTGTCGTTTTTGGCAGGAACCTTAGTGGCGGCAATCTTTATGAAAAAGCACGAGTTTTCTATTCCACAGAAAGGTTTTTTGAAGGTAGGCCTTGGTTCGGGTGTTACCCTTGGTATCGTTAATACCATCAATGTGTATATCTCAGGTGCCCTTCCGGGTGTTATCGTTTTCCCATCGGTAAACGGGGGAGGTATTATTGCATCAGCCTTGCTGGCCAGAGTCATGGTTGCAGAGCGTTTATCCACCCGAAAGAAGATGGGGATTGTGGTTGGTGTGATTGCAATATGCCTGATTGCCTTTTAACGTAAATTTAAAGAAAGAAGAGATATGATGTTATGAGAATGAGAAAGAAAAAGCATCGGGACGAGCGAATTGAAAATTGCGGTGCATTGGTTATCAAAGAACCGTTTCCTAAGGGTAGATGGAAGGAAGTTTTTGGGAACGAAAACAAAATTTATCTTGAAATCGGATGCGGAAAAGGTCGGTTTATTACCGAAACGGCAAAGCAAAATCCCAATATTAACTTTATTGCCATAGAAAAAAATATGGATGTGGCACTTTTGGCCATGGAGAAGGCGTATGATGCAGGGCTTACTAACATTCGGTTTATTTGTGATAACGTAGATCGAATTGAGGAGATGATTCTTTCGGGGGAGTGTAGCAGACTTTATATCAATTTCTGCGATCCATGGCATAAGTATAAGCATGCCAAACGGAGATTGACCCACCGAAGATATATTGAAATCTATCGCAATCTGCTTCCCGAAGGTGGTGAAATCCATTTCAAGACCGACAACAAACCCTTATTTGAGTTTTCGTTGAATGAATTTTGCGACAGCAACGTAAAGTTGAAAAATATATCCCTTGATTTGCATGCCAAACCTTGCGAATGGAATGTAATGACCGAATACGAACAACTCTTTTCGGAAAAAGGGATGCCCATTTACCGATTAGAGGCAGTTTTTGTTTCGACAAAGACGGAAGAGAAATAATTTATTAAAAGGAGAACAAGAATATGTATAAGAAGATAGAAGAGTTGGCAACTCAAACAAAACTCAATAACCAAGGCAAAGAGAAAATGGTGAAGATTAACCTTGCAGATTTTGATGGATGGGATCCCAGAATCCGTCTTTACTCTATGATTCAGATTCCGCCCGGAGAAGCGGTTGAGTATCACATGCATGTGGGAGAAAGTGAAACATTTTTCTTCCTTTCCGGTCAGGGTGTTTATAATGACAACGGAACTAAGGTAGATATTGTTCCGGGCATGGTTTCCTTTACACCGTCAGGTCAGGGACACGGTATTCAAAACACCGGTGATGAAGTTCTTGTTCTGATTGCTTTAATTCTTGTGGACGAAAAATAGCAAAAGAAAAACTCCCTTGCGGGAGTTATAAGAGACGATGTTTTACGCCTTTTGTTGTCTTTTATCCAAAAGATACTTTAACATTTTAACTGAGAATTCACCGGTTTCAAACTCAAAACCTTTACCGTAGCAAGAGAGGTTAACCTCCAAATTGAATACACCGTCGTAACCAACCTCGTCCAGGGCATCAAAAACGTCGTCCCAATCGATGGTTCCGGTGTTAACGGGAAGGTGTTGATCATCAATACCATCATTGTCGTGCATATGCAGGCAGGCAATCTCGTTGTTTTTGAACATACGGATAAAGTCACCTATGGTGGGATTTCCAAATCTCGTTACCTCGTGAGTGTGACCGGTGTCAATACAAACCTTGAAATAATCACGGTTGTCACCCTCAGATGCGATGCGGTCATAGATGTCTTTGAATTCCTTGGCATCAGCGAAAAATTCCTGTGCCTTAAATGCGCTGGCATAGCCAAAGGTTTCTGTTGCCAGTTTAACGTTATATTCTTTTGCCCATTCAAGCATTTTTGTAAAGGTATTGTAGCAAATATCCCGAACCATCTGAGGATCTGCGGTAATACCAACAACGGATGTTTGTATGGTGTGCATAACACAAACGGATGCGCCCAAGGCAGAAGCCGCCAGCAAGTCTCGACGAGCATTTTCAAGACACAATCTATCAAATTCGGCAAATCTCATGTAGGTTCGAAGTCTTCCATGGGTTTGTGCGATGGTGATGCCGAGTTCGTCTGCATATCGTTTCAGGTCAGAATAATAAGCAATGATCTCCTCATCCGATTTAGAATAGATAGAAGATTCTTTGGTAGAATATTCATAATTGGTAAAGAAATCTACCGTGTTAGCTCCCATTTTTTTGACTTGCTCCAAAGCTCCTTTGTCGCCATAGATTGTTTGTAGTGTCGATGTTGATACACCAATTTTATAGCCCATAGTATGTCACCCCAAAAGAAAAATTTTACATATTCTAACATAAGGATTTCGGAAAGTCAAGTGATTTAACCTTGATTTTGAGAATACGCAATAACATGAAACAATAAACGGAGAAAAGGAAGAACTCATGAGTATTTTAAACGTTGAAAATGTAACCCACGGCTTTGGCGGTCGTGAAATTTTAGATCATGCATCCTTTCGATTGCTCAAAGGTGAGCATATCGGTTTGGTGGGTGCAAATGGTGAGGGTAAGTCCACCTTTCTGAACATTATTACAGGAAAGTTGACGCCTGATTCAGGCACAGTTGAGTGGTGCCGACATATTACCACGGGATATTTGGATCAGTATTCCACGTTAGAGAAGGGGAAAACCATCTACGATATTCTACGGGATGCCTTTTGCTATTTGACAGATTTGGAAAACGAGATGCTTTCTATCTATGACAAGATGGCAGATGCCTCTGATGAAGAGGTAACAGAAATGATGGAGGATGTGGGAGAAATTCAGGGGATCCTTGATACAGCGGGGTACTATGTTTTGGATTCTAAAATTAAGGAGTGTGCCAACGGACTTGGTCTTAACGAGATTGGGTTGGATCGGGATGTAACCGAACTCTCAGGTGGTCAGCGTGCCAAAGTTTTGCTTGCAAAACTTCTTCTTGAGAATCCCATGATTCTTATTCTGGACGAGCCTACCAACTTCTTGGATGAGAACCATATTGTTTGGTTGAAAAACTATCTGCAAAATTACGAAAACGCATTCATTCTTGTTTCCCATGATATTCCGTTCCTCAATGATGTGGTTAATGTGATTTATCATATTGAAAATTGTATCCTTACAAGATACACAGGAGACTACCATAACTTTGAGCGGATGTATGAATTAAAGAAAAGGCAAATTGAGCAGGCCTATAATAAGCAACAAAAAGAAATTGCCGACTTAGAGGATTTTGTGGCAAGAAACAAAGCAAGAGCGGCTACTGCTACCCTTGCACGGTCAAGACAACGGCAATTGGATAAGATGGATGTTATCACCCTTGCGCCTGAAAAGATAAAACCGTCTTTTTCTTTCCGTGCGGCACGAACCACGGGTAGAGTGGTAATTGAGGCAAAGGATCTTGTGCTTGGATACACAGAGCCTCTTACAAGTCCCATTAATCTTGTTATCGAGCGGAACAAGAAGGTTGCCATCAAAGGAACCAATGGTATCGGAAAGTCTACCTTGATGAAAACTTTGCTTGGTATTATTCCGCCCTATGAAGGGGTTGTTACAAGAGACCAGTTTGTGCAGGAAGGCTATTTTGAACAAGAGGAATCCACCAGCGATAAGACGGCACTTCAGGAAATATGGGACGAATATCCGTCTATGAAAAATGCAGAAGTAAGAGCCGCACTCGCTCGGTGCGGACTTACTACACAACACATTACCTCTCAAATGAAGGTACTTTCCGGTGGAGAAAATGCTAAGGTTCGGTTATGTCGGTTGATGCTCAAAGATGTGAATCTTTTGGTACTGGATGAGCCTACCAATCATTTGGATGTTGCCGCCAAGGAAGAACTGAAAAAAGCAGTGAAGGAGTTCCGCGGTACCGTTCTGCTGGTTAGTCACGAACCGGAATTCTATGAAGGTGTGGTAGATGAAGTAATCAATTTAGAAAAAGTGTCCAATAAGTGCATTTAAGAAACTTTTTTGAAAGAATTTTACACGGAGGTATGCACATGAAATATTCGGATGTGTTTGGAAAGAAGAGTTCAAAAATTCTTTTGGGAACAGCATATTTTGGTGACGGAATCAGTACAGATACCGCCTTTTCCATGATGGATAAGTTCCGAGAGATGGGTGGAACCCATATCGATACAGCTCGGCTTTATGCCGATGGCAGAGCAGAGGAGATTGTTGCTGCGTGGAGAAAAAGCAGAAACGCCACCGAGATGTTAATTTCATCCAAAGGCGGATACCCCACGGCGGATGCGCCGGACAAGGTTCGGATTTCAGAAAAAGAACTTCGGCATGATTTGGAGTTAAGTTTGAAGGCGCTTGATACAGAGTGTATTGATTTTTATTGGCTCCATCGTGACGATGAAGTAACCCCTGCAGGGCAATTAATCGAACTTCTTAACGACTTTGTGAAGGAAGGAAAAATCAAAAAGTTTGGTGCTTCCAATTGGACTGCGAAGCGAGTGGAAGAAGGACAGAACTATGCCAAGCAAAAGAATCTACAAGGTTTTGAAGCCAGTCAGATTCGATTTAATCCTGCCTACTGTAAGGGGGAACGATCAGGACTTGTGGGAATGGAGCCTGAGCAATATGCATATTATCAGAGGGAGAATTTGCCTGTAGTGGCATATTCCTCTCAGGCAAAGGGATTCTTCTCAAAAATGGCAGAGCAGGGAGAAGATGCATTATCGCAAAAGGCGCGTGACCGATACCTGTGTGAGGAAAATCTGCAAAAATTGGCAGTAATGAAAGAACTTGTCCAAAAGTACTCCTGCAGTGTTGCATCTTTGATTTGCGGTGGATTTTGTTCTATGGAAGGACCGGAGGTGTTTCCTGTTATCGGAAG
>JAZRCD010000157.1:0-4452 GCA_045635425.1 Ructibacterium sp.
CGTGGCAAGGACTACAACCACTCCACCTTCTGCGATATTGTGCTGGGTGGCCTTTTGGGAATCGAGTCAAGAAATGGTAACCTGACCGTTTCTCCTCGTATTCCGGAGGCGTGGGACTACTTCAGGGTAGAAAATCTTTGGGTTGACGGCGCCTGCTATCGGATTACCTACGACAAAGACGGAACGCACTTTGGTGGGGGAATTGGTTTGAAGTTAGAGGTAATGTAATAGAAGATGGCAATGGAGAAAGCCATTGCCATTTTTTTCGAATTATGGTAGAATAGATTTAACAAAAGAAAAATACTGAGCAATTGAAGGTTGCATATTGACAGAATGAAAGTGCATCGAAAGGCTAAGGATTTCCGGAACGGATGAAATTTGTCAATATCTGATTCAGAAACAGAAAAGGGGAAACAGCAATGGACATAAGAGCAGAAAGTTTAAAAAAGCACGCTGAATGGAAAGGTAAAATAGAGGTGATTTCCAAACTGGAAATCAAAAACAAAGAACAACTGTCTTTGGCCTATACACCCGGTGTTGCAGAGCCTTGTTTGGAAATAAAGAAAGATATCAATAAATCGTATGAATTAACTCGTCGTCATAATCTTGTTGCAGTGATAACCGACGGAACTGCGGTGTTGGGTCTGGGCGATATCGGCCCCGAAGCCGGCATGCCGGTAATGGAGGGGAAATGTGCACTCTTCAAAGAATTTGCCGATGTTGATGCTTTCCCTCTTTGTATCAAGTCAAAAGATGTTGATGAAATCGTAAGAACGATATATCTTCTTTCGGGAAGTTTTGGCGGTATAAATTTAGAGGATATATCCGCACCAAGATGTTTTGAGATAGAAAGAAAATTAAAAGAAATATGTGACATCCCTGTTTTTCATGATGATCAGCACGGAACTGCAATTGTTGTTGCGGCAGCACTTATAAACGCGCTGAAAATAGTAAAAAAAGATATTTCAAGCATTAAATGTGTTATCAATGGTGCAGGTTCCGCCGGAACAGCAATTGCTAATCATCTTATGAAACTCGGCTTGAAAAACCTTATCATGTGTGATAGATTTGGTATTATTTGTGATGGGGACGAGACTTTAAGCGAAGCCCACAAGGAACTTGCAAAGTATACCAACAAGGAACATATCAAAGGAACGCTTGCCGATGCAATGAAAGGTGCGGATGTTGTCATAGGTGTTTCTGCACCAAACATCATATCAAAGGAAATGGTTTCGGAGATGGCATCGGATGCAATTGTATTTCCCATGGCAAATCCGGAACCCGAAATTCTTCCTGACCTTGCAAAAGAGGGCGGAGCAAGAATTGTTGGTACAGGTCGTTCCGATTATCCTAACCAGATAAACAATGTTCTTGCATTCCCCGGAATTTTCCGTGGAGCACTTGATGTTCGTGCAAGGGATATCAATGACGAAATGAAAGTTGCCACATCTTATGCAATTGCAAGTCTTGTTTCGGAGGAAGAATTAAACGAAGAGTACATACTTCCAATGGCGTTTGATAAAAGAATTGGTCAGACGGTAGCCAAAGCGGTCGCGGAGGCTGCAAGAAGAACGGGAGTTGCCGGAATATAACTTTAAACCGGAAGCGAATCATGAAATTGGATGAAAAAAATCATTCCGGATAACCAAAAGGAAAAGGAGAAAGAACTATGTGGTTTATTTTAGCATTACTTTCGGCAGTGTTTGCTGCTTTGACTTCCATTCTTGCAAAGATTGGTATTGACGGCGTGAACTCCAATCTGGCAACGGCAATCCGAACCGTTGTGGTGGTTGTGATGGCTTGGGGTATGGTTTTTCTTACCAACGCCCAGAAAGGAATTGCGGAAATCAGTTCCAAAAGTTGGCTCTTTTTGATTCTGTCCGGTCTTGCCACCGGTGCGTCTTGGCTTTGCTATTACAAAGCGCTCCAGATTGGGGATGCCTCCAAGGTGGTGCCCATTGACAAACTGAGTGTGGTGATTACCTTGATTATGGCATTTGTATTCCTCCACGAGCAGTTTACCTATAAATCCTTGATTGGATGCATCCTGATCGGTCTTGGAACCTTGGTGATGGTTCTGTAATAACAAAAACCCCCTCTTTGCGAGGGGGTTTTTTTATACTCCGATTTTCGGACAAAGGTGGTTGATGGGACAGGTGTCGCAAAGGGGTTTTCTGGCATCGCAGTAGGCACGGCCGTGGTAGACCAACTGATGGCAGAACTCCGCCCAGGATTCCTGAGGAATTACCTTTTGTAAGTCCAGTTCAATTTTGTAGGGGTCCTTCTCTTTGGTAAAGCCCATTCGATTGGAAAGACGTGTGGCGTGGGTATCCACCACCACACCGGGGATTCCGAAAAAGTCGCCCAGTACCAGATTGGCGGTCTTTCGGCCCACTCCGGGGAGTTTCAGTAAATCCGCCATGGTTCCGGGGACTTCACCTTCATAATCGGAAATCAGCATCCGGCAACAACCGATGATGTTCTTTGCCTTGTTCCGAAAGAAACCGGTGGAACGGATATCCTCCTGCAGTTCCAATTCGTCGGCATGAGCAAAGGCGTACACATCGGGATATTTTTGAAACAGGGCAGGGGTGACCATATTCACTCTGGCATCGGTGCATTGTGCCGCCAATTGGGTGGCAATCAAAAGTTCGAGTGCGTTTTTGTAATCCAAAGTACATTCTGCATCCGCATATACGTCCCGAAAGACAGAAAGGATCTCTTTCAAGCGATCTTTTTTTGCTTTTTGACACTCCTTCATGGAAATTCCCCCTTGCATTATAGCGATATTTGTATTATAATATATCCTGAGGAAATTTGCAAGTGTCATCTGTTGCAGAAGATCTCTTAAAACGATTCAGATAAATTTTACATACAGGAGGACATACTATGTTTGAAATGGAACACGTAAGAATGAACGACCCCGAAGTTGCCAAAGCCATTGACCTGGAAATCGGCCGTCAGCGCAGCAAGATTGAGCTGATCGCATCCGAGAACTTTGTCAGCCCTGCGGTAATGGAGGCAATGGGTACTCCCCTTACCAACAAGTACGCAGAGGGTTATCCCGGCAAGCGCTACTATGGCGGTTGTGAATTTGTAGATATCGTTGAGGATTTGGCAAGAGAGCGTGCCAAGGAGCTCTTTGGTGCAGAGTTTGCCAATGTTCAGCCCCACTCCGGCGCATCTGCTAACCTGGCAGTTTTCTTTGCAGTGATGGAACCCGGTGACACCTTCTTGGGTATGAACCTTGCCCACGGCGGACACCTGAGCCATGGTTCACCCGTAAATATTTCCGGTAAGTACTTTAACGTAGTACCCTACGGTGTAGACGATGAGACCCATCGGATTAACTATGATGAGGTACGGAGCCTTGCTCTGGAGCATAAGCCGAAGTTGATTCTGGCAGGTGCCAGTGCTTATGCCCGTGAGATTGACTTTGCGAAGTTCCGTGAGATTGCAGACGAGGTTGGCGCATACCTGATGGTAGATATGGCGCATATTGCAGGTCTGGTTGCGGCAGGACTTCATCCTTCTCCCGTACCCTATGCAGACTTTGTAACCACCACCACCCACAAGACCTTAAGAGGTCCCAGAGGCGGTATGATTCTCTGTAAAGAAGAGCATGCGGCTGCTATCAACAAGGCGGTATTCCCCGGTAATCAGGGTGGTCCTTTGATGCACGTAATCGCAGGTAAGGCTGTTTGCCTGAAGGAAGCACTCTCTCCTGCATTCAAAGAATATCAGATGCAGGTAAAGAAGAATGCAACTGCACTTGCCAATGGTTTGATGGCAAGAGGTATCGACATTGTTTCCGGCGGTACCGATAACCACCTGATGCTGGTTAGCCTGATTAAGCAGGACAAGACCGGTAAGGAAGTAGAGCATAACCTTGACGAGGTTGGTATTACCTGTAACAAGAATACCATCCCCAACGATCCCAAGAGCCCCTTTGTAACCAGTGGTATCCGTCTGGGTACTCCTGCTGTTACCAGCCGTGGCTTCAAGGAAGAGGATATGGAAGAGGTTGCCGAACTGATTGCTATGGTAATCAAGGACTTCGAAGGCACCAAAGAAGAAGTGAAAGCACGGGTGCAGGCACTTTGTGAGAAGCACCCCTTATATGAATAAGCCACTTGCAGACAGAATCAGACCCACAACCTTGGATGAGGTTGTGGGTCAGCAACATATATTGGGTAAGGGGCGGATTCTGCGAAACATTATCGAAAGCGGAAAGATCCCCAATATGATTTTTTATGGTCTTTCCGGGACGGGAAAAACCACTGTGGCAAATATTGCGGCGCAGGCCTGCAACAAAACCCTCTATCGGCTCAACGCCACCAATGCTTCGGTGGCAGATGTGAAAGAGATCGTAAAACAGAGCGAGGGTCTTATGGGTCAGGATGGGGTGCTCCTTTATCTAGACGAGATTCAGAATTTTAACAAAAAACAACA
>JAZRCD010000158.1:0-3737 GCA_045635425.1 Ructibacterium sp.
AAGACCGCTTGGCCTCCGACTTTCTTACATCACTCGGCTCCATATCGCTGTTGATGTAGTTAGAGAAGTAGGGAGTACCGTACTTAGAGGTCATTTCAAATAGCAGACGGTTGTTTTCGGTATCCGACCAGTCAAAGTTGCTGGTGATAGAGTAGGTAGGAATGGGATACTGGAAGCCTCTGCCGTTGGCATCACCATCGATCATAATCTCGATGAAGGCTTTGTTGATGATATCCATTTCCTTCTGACAATCCTTGTACTTAAAGTCAAGTTCCTTGCCGCCAACAATACAGTTCAGTTCTGCCAAGTCCTGAGGAACAACCCAGTCCAAAGTGATATTGGAGAAGGGAGCCTGTGTACCCCAACGGGAAGGAGTGTTTACACCATAAATGAAGGATTCAATACACTTCTTAACCTGATCATAGCTCAGGTTGTCTACCTTAACAAAGGGAGCAAGGTAAGTGTCAAAGGAAGAGAACGCCTGTGCGCCTGCCCACTCGTTCTGCATGATACCCAAGAAGTTAACCATCTGGTTACAGAGGGTTGCCAAGTGGCTTGCAGGGGAGGAAGTAATCTTTCCGGGAACACCGCCCAGACCTTCCTGAATGAGCTGCTTTAAGGACCAACCTGCGCAGTAACCGGTAAGCATAGACAAGTCATGAATATGAATGTCTGCATTCCGATGTGCATTACCAATCTCGTCATCGTAGATTTCGGAGAGCCAGTAGTTTGCGGTAATCGCACCGGAGTTGCTGAGGATCAGACCACCTACGGAATATGTAACAGTGGAGTTCTCCTTTACACGCCAGTCGTTGATATCCAGGTAGTTGTCTACGATTGCCTTGTAGTCAACCATGGTAGCGCTGATGTTACGAATCTTTTCTCTTTGGCGACGGTAAACGATGTATGCCTTAGCAACGTCGCTGTAACCTGCCTTAATGAGAACAGACTCTACGCTGTCCTGAATATGTTCGATTTCTACTTTATCATCCTTTACCTGAGGTTCAAATTCTGCGGTAACCTTCAGTGCAAGGAAATCAATGATGTCGTCGTTATATTGTCTCTCACATGCGTCGAACGCCTGTCGAATCGCTGTGCTGATTTTGGTGATGTCAAACATGGCCAGTTTGCCATCTCTTTTTACTACGTTATACATATCGCACCTCCTGTATAAGTTTTTCGAAGTAAGCACATTGTAGCACACATGATGTGCCTTGTCAATACCTAAAACACAAGATATTGTGTTTTTAACACAATTGTAACATAAGGGGAATTTCCTAATTTTTTCCCCGAATTTTCGCGGTTTTTACAAAGCTTTGAGCAGTAGTTTCCATCAAAAGTAAGGTTTCCTCGTTGACAGAATGCAGATTTTTTTCTATAATGTTACCGGAATCAACAAAGTTTTGCAGGAAGTATTTCTTAGCACCTTGGATGCGTTTTCCGATTGCTTCGATGTCGGTTATGGTATGCAATTCTTCCACCACGGTGGTACGAAATTCATAGTCGATGGTATCGCTCATGAGGAAGTCGATGCTTTCATTGATAAGATTCATATCCAATGATTCGCATCCGGCGGTCATGGGGTACTTTTCCATGGAGTTTTTGATGTCCATGGCAACATAATCAATGAGTCCGTCTTTTACCAATGCCTTCAAACGATCTGGAAAACTTCCGTTGGTATCCAGTTTGATGGCATAGCCCAATTCCCTAACCTTGCGGATAAATTTCGGCAAATCAGGGTGGAGCAATGGTTCACCACCGGTGATGCAGATGCCTTCCAGAATACCGATTCTTTTCTTTAAATAGGAAAGAACTTCTTCTTCGGTAATATCCTGCTCCAGTCCAAGGTTTACCAGATTGGCATTGTGGCAGAAGGGACAGTAGAAGTTGCAACCCTTGGTAAAGACGGTACAAGCTATCTTTTCCGGAAAATCAAGAAGAGTTAGTTTTTGAAATCCGCCAAATATCATGGTTATCACCTAATTTCTTTGTATATTTATAGGAAAAAAACAGGCTTCATAAGAAGCCTTGGATTTTCACATACTAATATTATAGTATTTTGCACTTAGCAGGTCAAGAGAGAAAATAAAAGATTTTTAAATTATAAGGAGGAATTTATTATGGCAGTTATTGATGTAAACAAAGACAATTTTGAGGCAGAGGTTCTGCAGAGCGACAAGACGGTTCTGTTGGATTTTTGGGCAAGTTGGTGTGGCCCTTGTAAGATGATTGCGCCCATTATTCACGAGATTGCAGAGGAACATCCCGAAATCAAGGTGTGTAAGGTAAATGTGGATGAGGAGCAGGAACTGGCGTTGAAATTTGATGTTATGAGCATTCCCACCCTGTTTGTAGTAAAGGATGGAAAAATTGTGAATACCAGTATGGGTGCCAAGCCCAAGAATCAGATTTTAGAGATGCTGTAAGATAAAGGAGTGATTCCTATGATGGACAAGCAGTATCAGGTTGTTATTTTAGGTGGTGGTCCGGCAGGTTATACTGCGGCACTGTATTGCGCCAGAGCAGGTCTTTCCACGTTGGTGGTGGAAAAATTTTCTGCAGGCGGGCAGATGACCCAAACCCAACAGATTGACAATTACCCCGGCTTTGACGAAGGTGTGGATGGATTTACCTTAGGGTTTAAGATGCAAAGCGGAGCACATCGTTTCGGTGCAGAAACCCTTCAGGCGGAAGTGTTGGGAGTTAAATTGACAGAGTCTCCCAAGGTGGTGGAAACCTCGTCAGGAACCTTGTTTTCGGATGTTGTGATTGTGGCAACGGGTGCGGAACATCGTCATTTGGGACTGCCGGAGGAAGAGGCTCTTCTGGGACGTGGCGTAGGCTATTGTGCCGCATGTGACGGAATGTTCTATCGTGGTAAGAAGGTAGCTGTGGTTGGCGGCGGAAACTCTGCGGCGGCGGACGCACTTTTACTTTCCAATCTTTGCGAAAAGGTGTATTTGATTCATCGCAGAGATGCCCTGCGCGCTACCAAGGTTTATCATCAGCCTTTGATGAAGGCGGAAAATGTGGAGTTTGTCTGGGACAGTGTAGTAGAAGAAGTGCTGGCAGAAGAGCGAGTTTCGGGCGTTCGTGTTCGAAATCTGAAAGAAAACATCGAACGGGAAATTGAATTGAACGGTGTATTCATCAGTATTGGAAGAATTCCCGAAACGAAATTATTTGCAGGACAACTTGATTTGGATGAACAAGGATATATCATCGCGGATGAATCCACAAGAACTAATATCCCCGGTGTTTTTGCTGTGGGCGATGTTCGAACCAAGGTGTTGCGACAGGTTGTTACTGCGGCAGCAGACGGAGCGGTGGCATCTCATTTTGCGGAAGAATATTTGGCAAAATAATCCTAAAAAAGAGACAAAAGCCTATTTTTGGTATCTAAAATCCTATAGATTTTTACGTATAAAGGGACTATAATAATCACATAGAATGAAATTATTATCAAACAATATGAGGTGATACTTATGGCAAAATTAAAAAGAGATCAATGGTGGCTGTGGGGACAGGATGCAGGATCCCATCATGCGTTGGTAAACGGACCCGGAAAACCGGTTCCTCCCAGACTTCCCGGCGTTAATAAAATGGGTCCTGTGGAAGGGGCAAAGTTCTTGGGGATTCCTAATATGTGCCGAATCGGTATGTATGGAAAGCCCGAGCCTCCCTTTGACAATGAAATGGAACTGTTAAAGGATTTCCCCAAGGTGGCATTTTCCATC
>JAZRCD010000159.1:0-9314 GCA_045635425.1 Ructibacterium sp.
GAGTTTGTCTACAGCAGAGGACTGCCCCAGACCAAATTGGAAATCGCCTCTTTAGGAAACGATGCCGGCATCATTGGCGCGGCCATGGCAGTTACCACCTTATAAATCTGTCGAATCTTACCTACGGAATCATCTTGACACCCCCTATACGGAATGTTACAATGGTTCCGTTACGCAGGTGTAGTTTAGTGGTAAAACATCAGCTTCCCAAGCTGAGGTTGTGGGTTCGATTCCCATCATCTGCTCCAAAAAAACGACCATTCAGTCAGAATGGTCGTTTTTTGTTCCTAAAATCACTTGGTATACTACCGAAGTTACTCATAGAAATTTCTGGTGATAACCTCTTGCTGCCATTCCGGAGAGAGGCTGGTAAATTTTGCGGAGAATCCGCAAACTCTTACAATTAAATCGGGGTATTTTTCCGGATGTTTCTGTGCATCTAAAAGCATTTCTTTGGTGGTGCAATTTAATTGAAGTGACTGAATTGCGCTATTTGCAGTTACTCTTAAAAACGCCTCGCACATCTCAAGTGACATAGACGGAATGATAATATTCACAACAGAATTTCCCGGGATTTTTGACGCATCAAGACAGGAAAGGCTATGCACAACATCTGTCACATACGGAATCTTCTTTAGTCTCGACGGAGATAGGCCTTGTGCAAAATAATCACCGCTTTTTCTGCCATCGGGCGTTGCAAGTGTTTTTTCACCCCACCACCTGATTTCTGTGTAGGTCAGATGTCCGATTTTGATTTTTCCTCCGCGAGTACCGTTTATTTTTTGGCTTATCTCATACAGATCATTATGAAAACGATTTGCAAGTGCACAGGATTCCTCGCTTCCATCTCCCCACCCGTGGCAGGAGATCGCCTCTTGACGAATGGTTTCGTAGCCCTCCCAGTTACTGCGAACGGCATTCAAAAGAGCTTTTAGCGTATATTTTTTCCGAACAAAACACAGTTCCTTCATCGCAAGAAGAGAGTCAATAATGTTGCCGAATCCCATACATACAAGGGTATCATCATAATATTTTGCTCCGCCTGCCGTGTAATCCTTTCCTCTGTCCATACAATTATCCAGAGTTGACGAGAAGATTGGCAAAGGATCCACCTGATTCCATATCATTGCCCCCGCACGAACCGTTTTTATCCGCTCCTCCAATAAAATTCTCAGGTTGTCGCAAACAATCTGATAAACCTCCTCAAAACTTGTTGCATCATCCAACCGTCGAAAATGCATCTCTGTTTGCTCCATCTTTTCAGTCAAATTATGAATGGAAAATTCGAAGGGTTTGATAAGATTAATATAAGAACCACCCTCGCTTTTTTCAACTCCCTGACAATTAACATCCCAACAACCTGACACAATATAATCCCGTGCCTCCGAAACTGTTCTTCCTGCTCGTATCAAAGCGGGAATTACTGCATCATCGTTCTGATATAGGATGGTGCTGGTTCCATTTAAAATGGATTGATTGATTTCATCAAAATACTCTTTCGGAGATTCGGCACAATAACGACATTTTATTTTAGGAAAAATAATTTTCTCCTCTCTCGTTGCCTGCAAAAACAGTTTTGTAAGTTCGTTATATACTACATTCCCTTCTCTGTCACAACCTCCCAAAACATATGTATTTTCCAATTCATGATCAGAATAACCAACCATTTTCATATCATGATCGTAATGCATATCCCAAGTGATCAGAAATTTACAGATAAGCACATATGCTTCCTCGGTTGTGAGAACTCCTTTTTGAATGTCATTTTGATAAAACGGATATAAATCCACATCAAGTCTTCCGAATGTGTTTTGACCAATCCCCTCCAAAGATCCTACCGCCTTACGTATAAATGCATAGGTATTCAGTGCCTCATAAAAAGTTTGCGGTCGTTCCCAAGGAACCTTCTGTGCCGTTTTGTAAATCAGTTCCAGATTCTTCTTTGTTTTTTCGTCTGTCGCTGTCTGCATCAGTTGTTTTGCCTTCTGCGAAAACTTTTCGCTCATCTTCTTTAAGCATAACATTCCTTCCGATACGGCTTCATAAAATTCCTTTTCTTCATCATCTTTCGCGGCTTTTAAGAAAGCACAGGCTCTCTCGTAAATTCCTTTTAAACCATGTTGCAATATAGGCCGATGATAAAAGGTAAAATGTTGTGCCGTATCATTATATGGGCCGCACACAAGATAGAGTCGCTCTCCTAATTGTTTATTGAATTTCTCCCAAAGTTCTTCATCCTGTTCCCGAAACAGATGCTCATTTTTCCAATAGGTCCATCCGCCGGGATGCTTATGCCCCCATCGGAAGGTTCGGGCTCCGTCACAATGCGCCGACAAGGTTCCTGTTTCATAATAAAACGGAGAGTTGAAAAAAAGTTCCGGTTCAAACATATCCGAAATGGTGCGATACTGCATCCTCTTCATTTGGTATGGGGTCATTCCCTCGTGATATCTGCTATCAAGTTCCTTCATACATTTGGCATAAAATTCATCGGACATATCATCGACCTTATACCAATAAAATTCTTTTAACTCAGCTCTTAAATCAGATTCATGCATAGATTAAACCTCCTGACCACCGACTTTGGACTAATTTCATTTTGCCATAATAAACAACGGCATGAACGGTCTTATATCATCCTTCAGGACAATTCCTTCCTCCGTTTTTTCGTAGCGAAGCAGTTCCCAGTCCCCCTTTTGGTTGAGACAGAGCAACTCCTTATGCTTTCTCCATTTTGGCGGAAGATACACATGGGCGTTTTCACAATCATCGGAATTCAAATTTACAACCGTCATTGCACCGATGAACTCATCGGTGACACATTCGTTCATAATACAAAATACATTGGGACAGTTTCTGATAAACACAAATTCGTCCCGACACCATTTGATCAAATTCTGTATCAAGGTCTGGCGGGGGTGATTAAACAAACAAGGGGACATATTCTTTTTCAACGTATTTCCCATCACGACAACCCGTCCACCCAACGAATTCTCAAAGCGGGTCATTGCAACTGACATAAACTGATTTCTGATGTTATATACTTCGCTGATTACTTCACATTTGGGATTATTGGGAGTGATGCGCAGTAAAAAGCCATTCCCCAACGGACAATAGACACGAGAATTTGCCATAACATTACCAATTTCGTCAACAAATCCATCTTTTATCATTTCATAGGAACACTGATCAAAATATCCTACCTTGGGCATAACAACATCGCCCATCTCAACGCCAAGATATTCCCCGTATCCTCTGTTACACAGAATCTTGGCCGCCTCACCATCCAAGAATAACCCTTTGGAGAGATAGCGCCTTATGGTTTTGTCATCCGCACACGAAGCCATTGTTTCATCCCAGAATACAACATCTGCCTCGTCGGATGTATACCCGATTCCAAAATTTCCAAGAATCCGCGCCCACAAAGGAACTCTCATTCCGTCAAGGGCCTTTCCGCAGGAATAGAAAAACGGATCAAAGGTAAGTTCCGCCCCTTTGACTTTGCATTGTTTTGTCACTTCAATCATCCGGGTAAATCTTTTCTTTTCCTTGGCAAACATTTTGCTGTAGGCGGTTTCATCATCGGGAAGTCCAAAAAACGGGACTGTCCAAAATACCGAGCCGTCCAATCCATAGGAATATCCAATAGACATCATGGTTTTCATTCTGTTTGCAGAACAGAAAAATCGCAGATGCGGATAGGTATCAGATTCGTGCAAAAACTTAAAATCCGGCTTGAAATGTTGCTTACAATAAAGGAGATGAAAATGAGATTCCGGTATTTGTACATCACCGCTGAATTCGTAAGGGCATGTGTATATTCTTGAAAAAGGCGTATGCCGTTCTCCTGCCAGCGCCCGTGCAACATCTTCGGAGCTGAACCCCTCAAAGTCACTTCCGCCGGACTGATGCGAACCAATGGGGATTTCAGGTGTTTCTTTATCCACCTCCGCCCGAATCTTTTTCGCAAAATCGACCATAATATTTTTGCAAAATTCACGCCAAGCACGAAGAATATCAACCGTTTCAGGCGTTGGATTATCATTAAACTCTTTGATCTCTTCACGGGAGTAAAATCTACCCATACGGGTTGCAAATTCTTTCAAATGTTTTTCACAAAAACAACCAAAATGTGTACAGAAATCATCCTCCAGAACAATAAAAGCAGGCTTTGCGATTTTGGCAAAGACAGCAATATTTTCAGAGAGTTCCTCCGCAAATTTTTCGTCCAGAGGACAGGTTTTATACCCCACCTCATTCCCCGAAATATCAATACACGTAATTGCTCCCGGGTTTTCTCCGGTGTGGAGGGTGGTGCCCACCCACCAACCGCATTGGATGGGATATCCGGAAACCTTTTCTTTAATCATATTAAACTTTTCTGCCATCTTCAGGTAATACTCTGATGTTGCTACGCCCACGTTCAACTGCCCGTTACTGGGTGCCATCAACGAAAAATGGTCAAACCCGTATTTTTGATACTGCTCAATCAGTTGTTCTGCAACAAAATCAACAGAGTCTCCCCAATATCCATCCATGGGAACAGGCACAAGCACTTCCGGTTTATTTTCGATATTCATGTAATTGATTCCTTTCTGAAACAGCGGTTTTTTTTATTATACTTTGACAAATTTTCATATGCAATGTATAATAAAGAAAATTTGTAAAATATAGAAATTAACTTCCACAGAGGCGCTTTATGAAATTTGAAGATTTAAAATTAAAACACATCGATTATATTGTCAGATTCAATGCATCTGAAAAGAAATGGTCTGCCAAAAATCGTCCGAATCACATCGTCGGATTCCAGATGTCCGGTCGGGCATTGCATTCCTTTCAGAACCAAAAATTCACCATAGAGGAAAATTGTCTTTATTTTTTGAATCAAAAAGATGTTTTTGATGTTGAACTCTTTGAGAGCGTTTGTTCTTATTCTATTCATTTCACCACCTATGAACCTATAGAAACAGATAGTTTCTGTATCAAAGTCAACAACACTGCCGAAATAGAAAAACTTTTGGACAAAATAGAAAAACAACTGAATTTATCCACGGTAAACCACAATCTCGTATCCAGTTATTTTTATAGGCTTTGTGCCGACTTTGATCATATTCGAAAGAAAAACTATTCATCAACAGATACGAGAATGTTAGCGGTAAGAGAATATATGGATTTGCATTTTACAGAAAACGATTGTTTGCTCAACGCCTATCAGTTATGTGATTGTTCCATGCGCAGATTCCACCAACTTTTCAAGAGTTCTTATCATACAACCCCAAGCAAGTATATCACCACCAAAAAGATTGAATTGGCAAAAAAACTTTTATCAACAGGAAGTTTGTCAGTATCAGAGGTTTCTTCCGCCTGCAACTTCAGTGATGTTTATTATTTTTGCAAGGTTTTCAAAGCAAATACCGGCTATACTGCATTGGAATTCAAAAAAAGGATTCACGGCTAGAAAATTATAAAATCCTTGCTTGTTTCCGAGTTAAACCTCAGCAACAAAAAAGCACCCATACGGGTGCTTTTTTCTATACTCTTTACCGGTAATAGGTTTGATTCAAATGTCGAATCCAATCTTTGTTGATGGTTTCTATCTGTTCTTTTGTTACCCGATACCGCCAGTTATTCTCCGCTCTTCCGGGGAAGTTCAATCGGGTATCAGAGCCATATCCCAACAAATCCTGAATGGCAAAAATCACCGTATCCGCATGGCTTGCCCAAATGGTGCGAATCAAGGTAGGAAGTGCCTTGGTCCAATCGGAATCGGTGTAGCCGCAATAATCCAGCATCCACCGTCTTTGTCCCTCATCCAGTTCCCACAAATACCCAAGCAGAGTATTGTTATCGTGGGTTCCGCCATAGGCCACCACATTGCTCGGATAGTTGTGGGGCATGTGGGTAGATTCCCCACCAAAGAAACCAAACTGGAAAACACGCATTCCGGGGAATCCGCTTTCTTCCACCAGTTCCTCCACTTCTTTGGTTATCAAACCCAAATCTTCCGCAATAATCAATTTATCTCCGGCAATCTTCTGGATTTTTTCAATCAAATCCATCCCGGGACCCTTAATCCATCTTCCGTTCTTTGCCGTGGTTTCCTCCGCCGGAATGGACCAGTAGGATTCAAAGGCACGGAAGTGGTCAATCCGAAGTCCGTCAAACAACTCCAGCATAAAGGAGATTCGCTCCAACCACCAACCATAGCCGTCCTTCTTCATGGCATCCCAATCATATAGAGGATTTCCCCACAACTGACCATCTTCACAGAAATAATCAGGGGGTGTTCCTGCTACCGCAAGGGGACGATTATTTTCATCCAGTTGGAAAAGATGGGTATTTGCCCACAAATCCGAACTGTCCGATGACACATATACGGGAATGTCTCCAATGATTTGAACGCCCTTTTGGTTGGCATAAGCTTTGATTTCCTTCCACTGGGCAAAAAACTCAAACTGGATAAATTTCCAGAGGAAAAGAACCTTTTCATCATAAACATCGGTTTCCCACGCCTGCCACGCCATTTGATGGTTGGCAGTCTTTAATGCCATGAACCGGCAGAACTGTTCCAGATGCCGATTGTCGGCAACAAAACGTTCTATCTCCTCACGATTCTGCACCCGCTCCGATGCCTTTCCGAGAAGACTGAGTCGTTCTTTGGACAGGCGCTCAAATTCACACAGATAGGGACTTTCCTGCTTGGCAGAGTTCAATTCTTCCAAGGTAAGCAGGCCCTTCCGGTGTAACGTCTCCAAATCGATGAAGTAAGGGTTTCCCCCAAAGGATGAATAAGACTTATAAGGGGAGTTATATTCATCAACAGGGCAAAAAGGAAGCACCTGCCATTTGGAAAATCCGCAATCGGCCAGAAAATCAATAAAGGCTTTCGCCTCTTTGCCAAAGGCTCCGCAGGAATACTCTCCCGGCAGAGATGAAATATGCATCAATACGCCACAACTTCGTTTCACGTTAACAATCCTTTCTTATGCCAAAGCAACTTCCTTTTCGGTTTGAACCGCTCCCTGCACAGCGGGAACCACAAACTTTACAGCGCTTGGTATTACCTCAAATTCTGTCTTTCCACCATCCACAATCTCTCCGTCAACACATAGTCGTATCGCTCCGTCCTGTGGAATCATCGTCATTTTTTTACATGCTTTGGTGGTGATAACCTTTTCGATTCCGGGAAGGTTCAGGTGTGTTCCCTTCATATAATGGGGCAAAAGAGAGATGAACCGAAGTCTCGATATATTACGGATGATATTGATATTCAACATACCATCCCTGACCGATGCCATTGGGTTACTCTTGATTCCACCACCGCAGTAACTGCCATTTGCGACCGAGGTCAAAAGCAGTTCTCCCTTATATACTACTTTGCCGTCCAAAGCAATTTCCAGACGGGTAGTTTTCTTTTGAATCAAGCCTTTAAAGATGGACAGCAAATATGCCATAGAACCGGACACCAAAGGCTTTTTCTTCATTTCTGCGGTCATGTCTGCCACATTACAATCAAAGCCGATGTTGAACATGTTCATGCAAAAGCCTTCTCGTCTCTTCCCTTCGCTCTCGGTTTCGTAGCGGATGACATCGCAAGGGAAACTCTTGCCCAGTAGTTGTAATGTCACATTCCGAAAATCAAGTTCATCCCCAAAATTCCGGCAAAAATCGTTACCTGTCCCCATGGGAACAACCCCGATTTCCGCATCCGGACAACCCATGATGCCGTTTAACACTTCACCTAAGGTTCCGTCTCCGCCACAGGCAATGAACCGAGCAGGACCATAAGAATCACAATACTGTTTCACATACTCCGTAGCAGCTCCCACACCTTGGGTCAGGTAGATTTCTCCCTCTCCGGATGTTTGTTCCAAGGCATCACGGATGGCATCCGTAATCTGCCGAATTTTCCCACCCTGACCTGCCATGGGGTTCACAATAAAAATCGTTTTCATAGGCTTGTTATCCTTTGTACCATTCTTATATCTATAGAATTTTATTTCATAAAATTCTGGATGTGTCAATTATACCATTCCCGCCAAAAAAAAACAATCTTTTTTTGTCCGCAAAAATAAACTCCCAAGGATGATTCCTTGAGAGTTTTATCTTTTGTACTTATGACAAAGGATGAGAAATCCTTAGTCTTCCTTTGCTTCCATTTCTGCCTGAACATCATCGTAAGCAGAAAGGATAGGAGCAACGTTCTCGCCCTTTAATCTTGCCAAGTAGTTCTTGGTAATCTTAAATACAGTACCGGAGAGAACCAGCAAACCAATCAAGTTGGGGATTGCCATCAAACCATTAAAGGTATCGGAAATATCCCAAGCAAGAGACAGATCCATGGTTGCACCAACCATAACGATACTGATAAAGATGGACTTGTATACGTCGGTAGTGGTCTTACCAAAGAGGAATTCACAAGACTTGGAACCATAGATGAACCAACCGATTACAGTGGAGATTGCAAAGAAGAAAATTGCAATGGTTGCAAAGTAACCACCCACGGTACCGAAGGTGTTTACAAACGCCTCGGTTACCAGCACGGATGCCTTGTCAGCAGTAAAGCCTGCTGCAACCAGACCGGTGTTCAAATCAATAACGCCGGAAGACAGAATAACCAGTGCGGACAGAGAGCAGATCACGATGGTATCAACAAATACCTCGAATACACCCCACATACCCTGCTTTGCAGGTTCCTTTACGTCAGCTGCAGAGTGAACCAGAGCAGAAGAACCAAGACCTGCCTCGTTGGAGAATACACCACGGGCAATACCGCTCTTTGCCACCTTGGAGATAACCACACCGATAGCACCGCCGGCAACTGCGTCAAAACCAAATGCGCCCTTGAAGATTGCAGCAAAAACTGTACCTAACTGACCAACATTCATTGCTACAATGATAACTGCACCAATGATATAGAAGATGGACATAAAGGGAACCAGGAACTCGGTGATGGAAGCCACTCTCTTAAGACCACCCAGAGCCATAAATGCCATCAATGCCATCAGGATAACACCGGTTACTACAGTAGGAATGCTAAAGGTTGCATCAAAGTTAGCCGCGATGGTGTTAATCTGGCTCATGTTACCGATACCAAAGGATGCCAGGATACAGAATACTGCAAAGAGAACACCCAGTACAGAACCCAAAACCTTCAAGCCCTTCTTACCGGAGAAACCTTCCTTCAGGTAAACCATTGCACCACCCAGCCATTCACCCTCGGCATTTCTCTTACGATAGAAGATACCCAGAACGATTTCTGCGTACTTGGTAATCATACCGAAGAATGCAGCAACCCACATCCAGAAAATTGC
>JAZRCD010000160.1:0-4145 GCA_045635425.1 Ructibacterium sp.
CTATCCCAATCCAATTTCTGCCCACAGTTGGTGCAGTATTTGTGAGTGCGGTCCATAAACACGGCCCCACACTTACATTGTCCCTCATAGTACATAAAACGATGGGGCTTAAAAGGAATCATCTTTTCCAGCGCCTCTATAATAACTTTGTATAATTCAATTTTCTCTTGCATTTCCACTTCTCCTGTTATATTTTTTTCTAACATTTAAGTTACCTCCTCACATAAAAGTTTGGGAACCCTAGCTTTTTCTATTTTATTTTTTAATCCTTGTGCCCCTGTCCTTGACTTTCTCGGTTTTGTGGTCTGCGTCTGCCATTTTCCATACTTGATAAATGGCATAGGCAACAGGATTGTTCACCCATTCCAACTTCTTCGCTTTTTCATATTCGGCTTCAAGCAATCTTTTCGCCTTTTCTATTTTCATTTCCCCCACTTCCTTTCTTGGTTGGGTGGGCATTATCAAAACCAAAAGTTTCGTAAATCAGTAGATTTTTGTGATTTTAATGTATGTCCGTCGCTCAAAATGTCAAACAAGGTTTTCTGTTCCATTTACCTTCGTCCTTTCATTATGAAGTAGGCCCAGCCGGCGGGATTTTTGTACCCTCTCTTTTTTGCCAGGGCAATCAGCTCCTCAAAAGACTGTGCATTCCCCTGCTCCTGACGGGCTAATTTTCTCTGTTTTTCTTGCTCTTCTTTTTCAATGGCCTCAATGCGCTTGAGCTCCACATCCTTCATCTGTTTTAGTTCTCTGGCGGTTACAGCATATTCATGCCCACACCAAGGGCATACTTTTGCAGTTTTAAAGCACTTAAAGCAGTGCTCACATTGGCGAAGGCTCAGGGTTCCATCCTCGTTATGCTGCCTTCTCTTTTTTACCGCTTGTGTCAGGCTCCAATCGTGATGATCCGTTGGTAACCCGTGGCGCTGGCAATTGTTGACAAAATCAATGATGACCGCCTTTTTCCCATCGCTGGGGGTCAGCACCCGGCAGGATTGCTGGATGTATAGTGGCAAACTCATGGTGGGCCTCAAGAGAAGCCCTACACTAGCATTGGGAAGGGTTACCCCTTCGGAAATCAGGTTACAATTGCATAGGATCTGAATATCTCCATTGCGAAACCACTCCATCCGCTCGTTTCGGGCCGCAACACTCATGCTCCCATCAATGCTCACCGCAGAAATCCCATGGTTATTGAACATATCCGCCGTTTGTATACTGTGTTTTATTGAGGTACAATAGGCAATAGCCTGACGATTGTCCCCTAACATTTGATAGTATTTCAGCACATCCCCATAGATGATGGATTGGCACATCAACTCCGTTAGTTGCCCATTGTGATACTCCCCGGCTACGGTTTCAATGCTCTCGGTATCCAGATGCAGGTCCGGGGCATAGTAATCGTAATCGGCAATGGCACCTCTCTTTATCAGCTCATCGGCCGTGATGCCCGATACCAAGGTATCAAAGAGTTTTAGCGGCCTTCCATCCAATCGGCTAGGTGTAGCCGTGAATCCCACCATCTTGCAATCGTAATAATTGCAAACCTTACGGTAAGAAGCAGCTTCGGAAAGATGGGCTTCATCAATAATGATCAGCCCGATGCTATCCTTGGGGTATTCCCCCAGGCGGCTGGCTTCTGTAAACACCGATTCCACCCGGACCTTATCGGTTAAAATCCCCAAATTCTCCAGAAGCTCCTTATGCTGCTCAATCAGGGAGTGACGGTGCGCCAACACAAGAACGTTTTTAATAGCCCCCTGTATCATCCTGGCCATAATATAGGATTTACCAGAGCGGCAAGGGAGTACACAACATACTCCCTTGGCTCCCTTTCGGAAAGAATCCGTGGCCTTATCAAAAACCTCTTGCTGGTAATCCCTCAGCATTATTTCCAAGGCAAATCCTCTGGAATATCATCCAAAGGATCGTAAGGTCCAGTAGCACCATTTCCCGTTAAGGCGGCCTTGCCACTTGGTTCTTTCCATGCAGGCAACTTCTCTTGTCTTTCCTTACTGATAAAGTAGGCGATTCTGGGAGACGGTTGCCCTTCGTAATCTTCGTGCTTGATTTTGGCAGCACCCACTCTGCCCACCCAGGAATGAAGGTTGAAATCCCCATAGGGAATGCCAAAGCTGTTCCACATCTCACCCAATTTTTGGTTGGTAAGCTTGGCATTGTCGGGAAGAAACACCAGAAAGTGCCACAGGGTACTGTTGTAGCCAGACACCTCCAATACCAGCTTAATCATTTGCTTTTGTGTTCTGCTTACCTGCTCCTCTGCAGATTGGATGCGAACACGGTGATCCCCCACAGGAATCGGTCTAAAACTTTGTTCTTCGTAATCGTTGCTATCAAAATTCCAATTGATACTCATTTCTCAATACCCCCAAATTTAGTTTTTTACAACCGAAAATATATCTTCCGGCATACAAGACTTTCTGCAGTACAACTGATCCTTGGCATACATGGTCGGTCTTCCTTCCAGAACGTAATACCAAGCCTTTTTCCCATCCTTTTCGGCGGTGTTAATATAGGCCACAATCTGTGTCAGCCCTAAGAAATTATCCAGGATCTTATTTGGCAATTTCGGCTGAGTTCTTACCGCCTTTGTGCCATCCGGCAGATTGATTTCCTGAAGGTCAGTCCAGGCGGTGAAGATAACATTGCAATCCACCTGAGCCGCCTTTCTAGCCAATCTCTTTAACTCCTGATATACAATCTGGTAAGCCTGTCTCATGTCCTTGAATTTACCACTGGCATCAAATTCCAGAATGGCCAAATCAAAAATATCGCTGATATTATCTACGATGATATTGTCATAAGCCTTCCTTTCTACCGCCTGGTCAAATTGCTTGGAAAAGCAGCTTTGCTCTTTGCCGATATTGTCTCGGTCCAGCCAGTGCTCCACCACCTCAATTTCCAGGTTTGGTCGGTTGAACTCCTTGTTGTTCAGAACAATGTGGCTATTGTCTGAACATAGCAGCAAGTTCTTTTTTCTTTTCTCTGCTTTCACTAACGTAGTATTGACGGTTTTTCCACCACCGGATGGTGCATATACCAATGCATTCATATCGTATTCTCCTCCTTTTATTCCGTTTTGCGGAGCTTTTAAAGTAAAAAAATTAAAGGTTTCCCTTCATTGCTTGTATTTGCTTTGCTGACATCCCCAATAGATCGCTGTCGATTGGCTCTACCAGCATTTCGGTGTCGGCGCAGTAATCGCACTCACAACACCTTTCGGGAAGAACCTCCCCGTTCTTAACAGCTGCCACACGAGGTAACCTCTTTTTCACATCCTCCAAGGCCGCAGTCAGATTCCAATTGTTGATATGGGCTACTGCTACCCTGGGGACGCTTTCCTTGGTTACAATAACAAGATAAGTGGGAAGTCTCTCCCCGGTGTTCTGGTATACAATTTCTTGATATACCGCCATTTGGATGTCATATCCCCAATACTTAATGGCCGATTCAAATAGGTTCGGACTTCTAAAGTCCTTCAGGTATTTTAAATCCGCAATGAACTCTTTGGGTTTATAGGAATCCATTTTGATTTTCCACGGGATACCGCCAATCTCTCCGGTCATAATTTTCTGCTTCGTACCGGCCAGATATTTCATCATCAAGGGTTGCTTTTTAACCCTTTCTACGGCATCCATTGCCTTTTGAATGTCGGCATAAGGTTCCCCATTCTTTTTATATAGTTTGGAATGGTTGTCCTCTATAAACTTTTCCTGTGATTTTTTTGTACCGGTGAGCATTTCATCCACATAAGACCCCAGGAAGAGAGCCGAGCTCTCTTCCCTTTCGTACTCCCCTTTTAATTCTGCCAGTGCCTTTGCCTCACATTGGGAGAAGGCCTTGAATTGGGAAACTGACATATATTCTTTGTTGGCAGCTGGGCCATAATAATTCCTTGCATTAATCCTCATCCAACAATACCTCCGGAGAACAAATCTCCACACAATTTTCACATCCAAATACATCGCCATCTACCGTTTTATAAACGGTTTCATAAACGACCTCGCCGCATACCGGACAAATATATTCTCTTCTGTCCTCGCATTCGCCGCATCCGTCGCATTCGCCTCTTATACCCTTTATACAATGATACGCCATATTACTCCTCCTCTTCTTTTTCCTCC
>JAZRCD010000161.1:0-4989 GCA_045635425.1 Ructibacterium sp.
ACCGCCGCCTGCACCACCGCCGGCAGCACCGCCACCTGCGGAACCCGCAGATTCAGCCGCCTTCTGTGCTGCAACTGCTGCAATAAAGTCTGCCTGAACATCTTCAATGCTCTTGTTGTCATATCCAATTCTCAGGAAGAGATCCTTATTCTTGGAAACACCTGCAATATCACTTTCGGAGAAGCCGAGGATGTCTGCATAGGTTTCCAGAATCAAGGTCTTAACGTCTGACCACTTACCGTTCTTTGCCGCAGTGTTCACATCCAGACACATCTGTCTTTCACGAATTTCGTCATCAGTAGCAACATCCATTGCCGCACGGAAGTCATACAGACTTGCAAAAGTAGTGGTGGAACCCTTTGCTTCTACAAACCGATCATATACATCGGATGCGAAGTCTTCTTCTGCATTCCACTTCTTTGCAGTTTCACTACCATAATTATTAATGAAGGTTCTCATACTTGCAACATCGTTGATGCTGTTGTAAGGAATATCATCACAGGAGAGGGTTACTACCGCTTCCTCTGCCTCTGCGGTACCATAGTTCACTCTTACAGTGTAGTCACCACTGGGACTGGAAGGATCTACCGCTACGCTGGTTTCAATCAAACCGGTTGCACTTGCCAGGGTCTGTGCCGCCGCACGTACAACACCCTGATCATCGGTTACACTGATGGTAACTTTGCCATTCTTTACACCGGTATAACCACTTACGCGAATCTCATTGTAGTTTGCTTCTACCTCAACTGCAGCCGCTGCATCCTTAGCAGGAGCGCCGGTTGCGGTATTCTCTGCCATAGCACCTGCCATATCACCCAATGCGATACCGCTTTCAACGGTATCCCAAAGCATAACAGCCGCTACGTCATTGTTTTCATCAACGTCTTCGGTTACGAAGGTGTTTGCCAGGTTTGCACCAACACCGCTTCGTACTTCGTAATCCTTCACCTTCACGTACTTAGTGTAGCCATAGGTTCCGTCATAAACTGCGGTAACCAAAGAAGCACGACGGTCGTACATGGTATCCAGAGTACCGGTGAAGAATTCACCACCGGTCTTAACTACGCCGGATTCCAGAACAGGCTCATCAACCTTCAGGTAGTCACCGGAGTAAACCTTAACATCATCTAATTCCGCATCACCAAAGCTATGGAAACGGATATCATCAAGGCCGGAAGAACCGGGAACGAAGTTTGCATGAGTCTTGATCCACTCATCCTCACCAACCTTATGCCAGTAAACATCTACCTTTGCATTGTCAGTCCAAGCGAAGAGGAGTTCTGCCCAGTTGCCAACCCCTGCATTTGCCTCGGTATTGGAAGAACTTACGGCAGTGCTACGGTTGATGATGAATACATAATCATCATGACAGTCAATTGCAATCTTGTTACCGTTGTTCTGCATATCCAGATTCAACTGAGAAGCCGCAGAGGGGATTCTGTACTTGAATCTTACAAACCACTGACCCTTGGGGTTCCATGTACCCAGAGGTACATCCAAACGGCTACCATTGGGATAGGTGGGGTCGGATGCTACATCCGGATCTCTTGTGAATACGCCGTTTTCTATCTTACCGGTAATCATGTTGTATCCGGGATCTTCACTGAAGTCCTCGTCGATCTCGATAACATTCTTCATGCTTGCAATCACATTGGTATCGGAAAGAACGATTCTTTCTACCTTATATTGCTTGATGGTGGAGATGTAAGCGTTACCTGCAGTGGTGTTCTCCAGCAACGCACCATAATAACCACCGGTACGGAAGCCATTGGAGTTTACACGCAGAGTCCACAATTCTTCTCCATCCGCCTTGGTATAGATTTGGAAATCTTCACCGTTGGAGGTTACCAGATAGTTCACCCAATCGGTGCCGGGCACAAAGCCTTCTGCCTGCTTCTGGTCTTCACCCCATGCAACCAACTTGTTGGGGTAGATGTAAACGGATGCTCTGGGATAGCCGTTCAGCTGAACGCCCAACATACCATTGGAATCTACCTTAGCACGGAACATCACGGGGTTGCTCTTGGTCAAAGGCTTCCACGCACTGGCTGCACCATAGTTCCAAGCAAAGAACTTACCTGCGGTGTTCTTCAGTTCCAATCCGTTTGCACCGATGGTGGGCTGCTCATCTTCCACCTCACCGTTGCTTACATTTACCAACTGCGCGTTCTCTTCCACGCCGTTGAAGTTGCTATCAAAGGTCAGTTCTTCTTTTGCAACAGCAATACCACCAATAATATCTTCGATGGCAAACTGAGCACCTGCCTCGGGACCTTCCTCTTCGGGAAGTTCATCCTCGGTACCATAGATGGATGCGTACTTCATGTAGCTACCACCATTTGCAGAGGTAAAGCTCAAACCATTGTTCGCACCACCACCGGGACGATAGGAGGTGGTGGATGCAATGAGGATCCACTCTTCATCCTCTGCCTTCTTAGCATAGAAGTCATAACCATTCTGTTCATTTACCTTTGCCAAGTAGTCTACCCAGTCGCTTCCGGGAACAAAGTCGTTAACGTTCTCTGCTCCGGTAAATCCGCCGGAACCATTACCCTGACATACCCAGACACTGTTCTGCCTAATTTCTACATAAGCTCTGTCTGCGTTGCTGCCGGGCTTCTGGCACTGGAATACAAATGCATCACCTGCTCCCATTTTCAAACCAAAGGTCACACCCTTGCTTCCAATCGGAGTCCAACCGCTTGACGGGAGGTATCTCCAAATCTGGCCGGTGCCGTACTTAATACCCATCTCGTCGCTGTAGTTAGAACCATTGTTTGCAGGTGCACTCATACCTTGCTGTGTAGCATTGAACTCGCTACCAATCTGGAAATTCTTGATGATAACAGCATCGTCACCCAAAATTTCTTTTACATTACCCTGCGTTCCTTCGTAAGGATCACCGGAAACGACAGGAGGAGTGGTTCCACCACCCTGACCGCCACTCTGAGGTGTATCGGAAAGGGTTGCAACTGCTGCGTAGGGGATTACCGCGTTCTTACCGGTGAAGTTAAGACCACCATTGTAGCCGTTGGTTCTCCAAGTGGTTGCGGTATAAATCTTGGTCCATTCGGAAACGTTACCGCCCTTGGCATAAATCACCTGATTGCGGCCGTCCTTATATACCATGTATTCTACACATCCGGTACCGGGAACAAAATCACTCTTGTGAACGGTTACGCCGTCTGCACCAGGGATGGTAATCTTAGAACTGTTAATTTCAAGGAAAATACGATAATGATCTGCTTCCGGCCAGTATGCCTGAGCAATGATGAGACCATCTGCAGCTACCTGACCCTTGAAGTAGATAACAGAACCATAGGAGAACGGACACCACTTATTAGTAGGATTGTACTTCCATACACCCTGGGTTCCGCCATAGGTCAAACCCTTTTCTCCATAGGTAAGCTCGGTTTCACTTTCCATGCCCTGAGGTGCCTGATAAGAGGTTCCTGCACCAACAAAGTCAAAGGCAAGATCGTCTGCAGGAAGGATAGATGCAGCGCCAAGAGCCTGACCTGCTGCATTGAACTCTTCTGCAGTGGGAGTTGTAGCGCTTCCTGTGGTTTCGCCACCGCCGGAAGGAGCGTCAGCTCCTACCCAAGAAATTGCATAGCTTACGTACGCATCCTTCGCTGTAACTGAGAAACCGGTACTACTCCATGCACTACCTGCACGGTAGTTGTAGGTCTCTGCAACCTTGGTGAACTCTGCATCGGAAGCCTTCTTCATATATACGGTGTAACCGCCGGTTGTGCTACCGGATGCATTGGTGGTAATCATAACATCATTCCACTCGGTACCGGGAACGTAGTCAACCAACTTGGTTACCGCTCTCTGTCCACCACCATTTTCGCCACCATCATAGATGGTTAAGCCGGTGGTAGAAATATCCATGAAGGTTCTTTCTGTACCCCAAACTCTGGGAGACTGCTGGTTCAACGTACCTCCCTCATTCAATTTGAAACCGAAGGTATAGTTTTGAGAAATACAGAGAGGAGACCAACCATTGTGCTTGCAGGTAGGTCTGTAACGCAATGCAGTCGCCGTTGCAGGGAAGGTTGCACCCATCTTACTATCGAAGGTGATACCATCACCAACATTCATACCATCCACTGTTTTATCAAAGGAACCGGTGAAATCCAGATTCATTGCTGCCCAGTCTGCATTATCTACTGCAGGGTTTGCAGAAGCAGTACCCAAAACAGTACCAATGGCACTACGCAGTTCATCGGTTACGCCGGGAGCATCGGTGGAGCCGGTGGTACCGGAACCGCCCTCGCCCTCGTTGTCATCACCGGCGTCACCACCGGCGCCACCACCGGAAGGAACACCTTCTTCATAAACGGTTACGCTCTTTACATATCCACCGGTGGTACCTGCGCCGGTAAGGTTGATACCGGTACTCTTCCAAGAACCGCCGGGACGATAGTGATTTACAACCGCCAGACGATGCCACTTGTCGGCAACAGCATTACCGCCCTTAACATAAACTTCATAGCCACCATTATCGGTTGCTCTTACCAGATACTCAACCCAGTCGGTACCGGGTACGAAGGTAAACTCGTTGGTTGCGCCTGCCATATTACCGGAGCCATCGCCACCACATACCCAAACGCTTTCGGGGGTAATCTGAACAAACGCTCTTTCGTTGGCCCAGTTCTTACATGCCTGGAAAATCAATATACCACCCGCAGAAACCTTGCCCTTGAAGACGGTTGCTACTGCAGGGGCAGATAAGGGGGACCAACCATTGGTGGTGTCCGGATGATAACGCCACTGTACAGAGGTATTGGGAAGTTCCAGACCATTGGCGTCCGAATAGCTTACGCCTTCAGGATTGAAAACACCTGCCATGTCCTTGTTAAAGCTTGCGCTGAACTGGAAGTCCTTACCATCAATAGGCTTTACAGAAGAAACACCTGCGATATCCGCAATGCTGTCCTTCACGGTAGTACCGGTTGGAGCTCCGCCGGTGTTACCGGAGTC
>JAZRCD010000162.1:0-1931 GCA_045635425.1 Ructibacterium sp.
CATGGCTACGATCCGACTTCACGATGGTGGGATGTAATGAACCCCAGCTCCCCGGCGGAATCTTTATGGCACGCTGCGCTGCCAACATCGTGAAAGCGGTGGAGAGAACCATGTGCGGACGAGAAGAGGATATCCTGAAAGCCGAGACCTTTGAGGACTTTTACCGTATTTTCGAAGAAGAACTTTTTGGAACTATGGATCAGATTTTGTATTACTACAACAAATTTCAGGAAATGCGGAGTCGGGATGTGAATCTGGTAAGTACCATGTTCTTTGAGGGTTCCATTGAACGTGCCCAAAGTATCACCCAAGGCGGTGCTAAAAATGTAGTGGCGGATATTTCGATGATTGGTATTACCACCTTGGTAGACTCTCTGACTATAGTAAAGCAGTTTGTTTATGAGGAGAAAAAGGTGGCCATGGAGGAACTGATTTCTGCCCTGAAAGCCAACTGGGAAGGCTACGAGGAACTTCGGGATATGATTCTGAAAAAAGGTGAATTCTTCGGGAACTGCAGTGAGATTTCTGACGAATGTGCAGCAAGATATGCAGAAAGTTCTGCGGCATATTTAAAGGGGAAAAAATCCGACCTTGGCTACAACTATCTTTTGGGGAACCTGATTGGCTACCAAACCCACAACAAATATTTCGGGTTAGAAACCAAGGCAACCCCTGACGGCAGATATGACGGGGATTTGATTTCCTTTGGCATCGGCCAGAGTGAGGGAAAGGACAGATCGGGGTTGACCGCCCTTCTTTCCTCGGTGGCGAAATTAAACCTAAACCATCCCATCTTGGGGGGAGATACGGTAACCAATATTATGATTGACGAACCGATGGTAACCAAAGAGGAGAATTTCGAGAAGTTGGTAAAACTGATGGAAACCTACTTCCGTCTTGGCGGACTTCATTTTCAGCTCAGTTATGTATCCCGCGAGGATCTGGAGAACGCGAAAATTACTCCGGACAAATATCGCAGTCTCCGTGTTCGTGTCAGCGGATTTTCCGATTACTTTGTGAACCTGACCGAGTCCATTCAGGATGAGATTATTACCAGAACAAAGCAGGTGGGATAATGGAAGGAATCATATTTGATGTGGTGCGGAACTCCTTTGTGGATGGTCCGGGAATTCGAACCACGGTGTTCTTCAAGGGATGTAACCTCCGCTGCCAATGGTGCCACAATCCGGAAAGTCAGAACGATGAAAAACAAATTCTCTTTTATCGGGACAAGTGTTCGGGATGCGGAAAGTGTCGTGATTTGACGGTAGAGGATGCTGACTTTTTCTGCCCTGCCAATGCCAAGGAAATCTGTGGCAGATTGATGACCGCCGAAGAGGTAATGAAAGAAATCGTCAAGGACAAAGCCTTTTATGACGCATCGGGAGGGGGTGTCACCTTTTCGGGCGGCGAATGTATGCTCCGGATTGATTTTCTTGCGGAGTTACTTAGGTTGTGTCAGAAAGAGGGGATCCATAGGGCGGTGGATACGGCAGGAGATGTTCCATGGGAATCCTTTGAAAAGATTATGGATGACACCGATTTGTTCCTTTATGATATGAAGTGTCTTTCCTCAGAACTGCATCGTCAGGGAACAGGGGTCCCCAACGAAAGGATTCTGGAGAATCTTCGCCGTTTGGCAGAACGTGTTCCTCAAAAAATTTTGGTAAGAATTCCTGTCATTGGCGGGTTCAATGACAAAGAGGAAGAAATGGAACAGATGGCAAACTACTTGAAAGAAATCGGAGTTGCCCGGGCAGAACTACTTCCCTACCATAATATGGGCGAACACAAGTATCGGTCGTTGAATCGGAAGTGTCAGATTTACCAAACACCAACCGAAGAAGAAATGAATCTGTTTCGGGAATTATTTCAAGAATAAATAAAGATAAAAAATGAGTAAAATTTTATGTTTTACTCATTTTTTGTTC
>JAZRCD010000163.1:0-9378 GCA_045635425.1 Ructibacterium sp.
CGGAATTCCGGTGGCGGCTTCAGTGGTAAGCTCTCTATCAGAATTGTAGATAAGAACTATGAAGTACAGGAATACGATGCGGCAAAAACCTTCTTCATGGATGAAATCAAGTATACCAAGGTGGATGCAATCCTGTCTCGTCTGGAGACTGCACACAACATGCGTAGCTTTGGCGACGATGTAAAGGCCAGTCCTGATGATACCACCACCGGCTTGAATGACCATGACAGAATGAAGGAAGGCGACCAGAAGTTCCCTTATTCTCAGCCTATTCGTTTCAAACTGAATGACGAAGGTGAACTGACTCATATTGATACCATCATTTATGAGAAGGAGTATGAGATGGAGGATTCTCTCCAAACCATGGAAAACGGCACTTCCGAGCTTCGTCGTCTTACCTATGCATCTTATCCTTTCAGTTTCTATAACAATGCAGGTTCCGAGTTGGTGTTCACTGCACAGGATAAGGGAAAAATCCTTCGTGTTCAGCAGATAGATCGTGACGATACCGACTACTTCCGTCTGACCATTCAGGATGGTTACTACTACATTGCAGAACCCTTTACCGTAGACCCTGTAACCAAGGTTGCAAAGTATGCGATGGTTTATGATGTACCTTCTACCGCCGCTGCTGTGTCCAACTATCCCTATCTGGTAGGTGAAATCTACAGCACTTTGGACGAGGATGGCGAACCGATCCGCAAGATTGAAATGCTCCATCCCTCCGGCTCCAAGACGGTAATTCAGCCTCAGGACTTTGTGGCTGACCTGGAAACCGGTGATATCGTTCAGATCGAGACCAATGGTAACAACGAACTGTTGGCGGCAACCATGCTGTACGATATGAGTCTTGGTAAGGACCAGACCCGTGTTGTAACCAGAGGTAGCAACAACAGTATCCATAACCTTTACTTTAACTATCGTATCTCTTATGGTACCATGATTAACTTTGACGGCACCATCTATACCCACACTACCTCCGTGAAGGAAGATAGTGCAGGCGTGGAAGCCTATAACGAACTCCACAACTACAGACATAACGGAACTGTTGTTTATGTTTACGAGAACATCAACAACAACCCCATAGTTCGTCAGGGTTCCGTTAAGGATCTGGTTACCTACAACATGGATCCTGATACCAATCAGAAGACCGTTACCTGTATCCAGCGTGCCGGTCATATCCAGTATCTGATGATTATTAAGGAGGGGTAAGCGATGAAGAAATTAGTATCAATTATTACATTAGTATGCATGCTGGCGACCGTCCTTGCCACTCTGGCAGTTCCGGTTTCCGCAGCAGAATCCTACTGGTATGACAGCTATACCAGAGGTTATGCAGACGGTACCGGTGTTGTTAGCTACAAAGACGGCTTCGTAACATTTACATCCGGTGTTACCACCAACGATGCAGACCTTGCACAGATCTGGAAGCAGGATGCATCTTTGGTAAAGCCCCAGATGGACGTAGAATTTGACCTGCAGATTCTGAAGCACAACGGATCTCAGCTGATGGTATTCTACAATGGTCAGTGCCGTTTCTATATGCACTTTAACGTGGATGGTCTTTGGGGTAGAGGTTACTCCGCATCCGCGCAGTACGAGGCGTATAACGTTCCCTACGACATCGGTTACGAAATGCACCACTATCAGTTGATTACTGATGGTAACGTAGGTGATATGTATATCGATGGTTACTATGCAGGCACCATCACCGGTGAGACCAATGCCAACTCTCCCGGTCGTCACGAGATGCTTGCTCGTACCCAGAAGACTGGTGTATCCTCCTGGAAATTCGGTAACCTGAAGTACAACAAGTATACCGGCCGTAAGATTGACACCGGTGATGACAGCGGTGAGCCCACCGAGTCCACCTATCAGGCAAAGCAGTGGGAGTATGTAAGAATGCCTGTTGAGACTGATGTACACTTCGATTTTGAAACTCCCGAAAAGTACGTAAACTGGATCCAGAGAAAGACTTGGGAAATCAAGGATGGTTACGCTTCCAGTTTCAACAAGGATGACCTGAAGATGTGGTCTTGTTCCGGTCCCTTTGGCTTGAACCCCGGTCAGGACTTTACCATCACCGTAAAATTCCGTATGGATAAGTTCGGTGAGCAGCAGGGTATTATTCCCTCTTGGCCCAACGGTTCCTTCCGTGGCTATATCTACCGTGAGTATGTAGAGTTTGAAACTCCCTACGGAATGAAGAGAAGTAACGAGCTTCATCTTGAAGAGGGAAAATGGTATGAATATACGGTTGCAGTTACCGATAATGGCACCAAGAACCAGCTCTTCATTGATGGTATTCCCGTTACCGCAGTAGAACCTGCTCTTGACAATAACGATCATCCTTACAATGGTTGTATCTACTTCTTTACCTACCCCAATGGTTCCATGTTCTCCGGTCTTACCATTGACTGGGTTGACATTAAGATTGTAGATGACAAAATCGTAATTAACGATCCCAAGAAGAAAGCAGAATTCCTGGACAACAAGAAGATTGATCTGTCTGCAACCGTAGTGGATTCCATCAAGGATGAAGTTCCCTATGTGGACTATAAGATCAATGGCCAGACTATTGCAACCGGTTATGCACCCGATTACAAAGCAGAAATCAGCGGCATGAATGCAGGTACCTATGATATCGTGGCGGCTTACGGAGATTATGTATCTCCCACCAGAGAATTCAAGGTAATCCCCGGCGTTAAGGCAGAGGTTCAGACCAGTCAGGACGCTTACGGTAACCTGTTTGCAAATCTGGAATTCTTCGAAAGAAAGCCCCAGATTGCTAAGGTAGAGTATCGCTTGAATGGTAAGGTGGTTGCCACCTCCGATCAGGCTCCCTACTACGAAATGAGTATGGCATCCCTGCCTCCGGCACAGCATACCCTCGAAGTTTCTTGCTACAACGATGCAGGTATGATTGTTTACGAAAATGAGAAGAAGTTTACCGGTATCGAACATGGCAACGCTCCTTCCGAGAACTTTGCCAACGAGGTTCGTTACCACGTTTCCGGTGACTTCGGTAACGCAGAGGTAAACTTCTCCAACGGCAGACATCAGTTGAAGATGACCCATACCAGAGATGGTGTCACCTACCTGACCGATGAAGGTGAAAAGACCTATAACTATGGTCTTGGTAACTTCATCGTGGTAACCGATGGTCCCTTTGCTGAGGTATATCGCAATGGCCAGATGGTATTTGCCTTTGTAATGCCTATGACCCAGCAATTGGAAAGAAACTTTGTTAGTGGTGGTTTGACCATTGCAGGGGAAAGTATCGTTCCTGTTCATGACAGAGCAACCTACCTGTCCGTTAGCAATGTGACAGATAAGCAGACGGTTTATAACTTAGGTAATTTGCCTAACTATCACGTAATGGATGCCATTGTTGACGTAACCGACGAAGGACGTCTGGTTGTTAATGATGAGTACTATCGTACCGACCTGCAGATTAAGGATGGTACCGTTTATACCTGGACCACCAAGGTTGAGATGATGGAACCCTACAGCACCGTAGTTGGTAAGTTGGCTGATTGGGCAAATGCAGACGGCAAGGTTTATCTCCGTGCCGAGACTGCAGTTGGTATGACCAGAATCTACGCCAACGGCAGATGGGTATTCTCCTGCAGAAGCGTTCCTGCTATTGGTAAGGGAACTGCGGCAGTAGAGGTTAAGTCCGGTGACGGATTCGAGTACGTTTGTGTTGGTGACAATAAGGACGTATACTACTACGAGGATGACTTCTCCGGTGATACCCAGTTTGAAACCCTGACTCAGTGGAGAGATTTCAGCTATCCCGATCAGATTGGTATGGCGGTTTCCGTTGAAGATGGCGTAATGCTTCTGGGTGCAGCAGGTGACAAATATTCCTTTATGGATGTTGCTGCATTCGGTGGTGATATCGATATCAGTGCCGATGTAAAGGTAGCAGAAGGTACTGACGGTTTCTGGTTTGACTTTAACCGTGCGGTATCTCATCCTTACTCCAGAGCCGGTTATAACTTCGAAACCGGAGAATATGAGATTGTAGACGTACAGCCAAACAATGCTAATACCGCCAGAGTTGCCGTAAAGGGTGACTTCCCCACCGGCGAATGGGTGAACATGGCATTGAAGGTTCGTAAGGTAAACGATGTAAAGACCGAAATTCTCTATGTGAACGGAGAAGAAGTCCTGAGACAGGAAAACTCTCCCAACTACTGGAGAGGTAAGTTCGGTTTCCTGATGAAGGACGGTAGTGCATATGTTGATAACTTCAAGTATCGTGGTGATACCAAGGTTATTGCAGATGCAAGAGAGACCTTTATCGACGTTAACGTTGACCTGATCGACCTGGGCGGTGACGAGTACATTCTGGCAAACACCAATGCATGGAGAACCACAGACGGTGGTAAATCCTTCGTACAGGATAAGACCGTTTCGGTTCCCAGTGATAACACCGTAACCCTGCCCAATGGTGACCTGATCGGCCTTAAGTCCGAACTCCAGTCCACCGATGCCGATGGTAAGAAGTACTGGAACTTTATTCCCTACATCTCCAGAGATAAGGGAAAGAGTTGGGAACGTTACGGTACCGATAAGCTGGCAGAAGAGGATCATATTGGTATGACCTACAACTCCATGCAGAACCGTATCAAGTTGACTCCTTCCGGCAGATTGTATGCAGTATGTCCCACCGACGTTTCTACCGAGTGGTGGTCACAGATTGGTGTGTTCTACAGTGATGACTATGGACTTACCTGGAACGATTGTGAAACCGTAGTGGATAACACAACCCTTGCTACCGAAAGCCATAAGACTCCCGGTCATACCTTCGTTGAGTTGGTTCCCCTGGAATTGGCAAACGGTGATGTTTACCTCTTTGGTAGAACCAACTTGGGTTACATCGGTTATATCAGATCCTATGACGGTGGTAAGACCTTCGACATCAATAACACCTATACCACACCTTTCCTCAGTACTGAGATGTGTTACTCTGTGGAAGTTGACCTTTACAACCCCGAACATGTTTACGCAGTATTCGGCTACGATAACGATAACGTAAATGGTAAGGGTCAGTATCCCAGAACCCGTTGGACTTTCGCAAGAAGTACCGACAGCATGAAGACTTGGGAAATTTTAGGTACTGTTCACGAGAACCAGGGTACCATCGGTGCCATGATGAACACGAACATTCACATCACCGAGAATCAGGTTCTCTGTAATGCGTTCTCTCGTGAGGATAGCATGGACGGTGGTAGCTGGAGAGGTAGAACCATTGCTCTGCAGAAGGATGCACAGGTAGGCTCCACTCGTTTCGAGCAGCTTCACCTTCGTCAGGACAAACATGCAGAGAACACCAGAACCGTGTATGATTACCAGTTCTTAAAGACTCTGGTACTCCACCCTGAAAGTGGTTCAGCAATCCTGAACAACAATAGAGTGGAAGAAGCAGCTTATGGTGATGGTATTGCGGTAGAGGTTGCTGCCGGATACATCAGCGCAACAGTTGCAGCCGGTGAAGACGGTAGTGTGATTCTGAATAGCCTTGGTAACGAGTTTGTATTTACAAAGGATCAGGTTATTGAGCATAACGGAAAACTCTACATCAACGTAAATGCATATGCAGAAGCAACCGGTTTCCATGTAGTAGAAGACATGGGAATCAAGGTAGTCAGCCCCTACGAGAGCTGGAGCCCCCTGCAGATGTACACTTTGAGATTCTCCTTGGACTTCTTCACTGATGAACTGTAAGAAAAAGAATTAGGACCCCTTTTGGGGTCCTTTTTTTGTTTGCATATAGACGTGCTTGAAACTTTTTCCAGTCGTGCTTGAAAATTCAGCAATCTGCGCCCGTTTCATCGACTCGGCAAGACAGTCACGTACAAGGAGTACGCTCCCGCCATACCGAATCTCGAAACGAACACATCTCACTAAATTTTCTGCGCACTAGAATTTAAATGAAAGTCATGTACACAAAGTACACTCCTTCCATTCCCCATCTTGCGCCAGACAAATTTCATCCAAATTTCTGCGCACTCAATTTGTGAAGAGGGCGGCTCGGCAATGGGTGGTGTATCCATATTTAAATAAAGCAACCCAATAAAGTGGTGAAAAACAGTTTTCCACAGGTGAAAAGACACAAAACATCAACTTTTCGCCGAGTTTTGCAAGAAATTAACATAAAATGCAGCATAATATGTATACGAGAAAAACACGAAAATGTATTGCAATTTCGTGTTAAATATGTTATAATAATTTTACAATGGGGGGGGGCTAAAATCTTTTGAAAAATCCAGTAAAACCCCATGGATTTACCCATTTATTTCCGTTTTTTTCAGGAGGTCGAAGAAAATATAAAAAAACCCCTTTTTTGGTAGGATCTTCCTGAACACAAAAAGTTAAGAATAATAATGAATTAACATATACATATTTCATCAAAGGAGTGAATCTTTATGAAGAAGACAAGAATTTTAGCAGCCTTGTTGTGCGTGATGATGGTAATCACCTGTCTTCCCGTTGCGACATTGGCAGCGCCAACGGCAGCCGAAATGGATGCGGTTGGAGAATTTTTAGGCGCGGCAAGTATCAAGCCTACAGCAAACGCATTGGCGTATGCCGGCGGTGTTCTTGATTTTGCCAATTCCGGCGCAAATCTTTCTGTAACTGCTACCAGTATGGTGGATGCAGAATATACTGCGGACGGATTGAAATTGAACAATGGTGACTGGAGATATTCCGGTGCGGCCAGATGGACCATTTTCAATTATGGGTCTTATGTTTACATGAAGGTAAAGGCGGCAGAGGAAGGTACCCTTATTGGTAACGTTTACCTTTGCGCAGCTTCTCATGCAAAAGCAGTTTTTAAACTGAACAAAGATACTCTTACCTTCCATGACAAGGATGGCACCATAACCAACCTTGCTGATATTACTCCGGGTAATGACTGGATTGAAATTCTTCTCTTCAGAGATTCCAGCGTAACGGAGGGCTACAGCAATGGTGGACAGAAATGGTATGTTAAGGGTGGAAACTTATCCAACTGGACCCTGCTTGCAACCACCGGACACGATAAGTGGCTGGATTCCAGTAACACAGTGGGTGTTAACTTTACCGGTTCCGGTTTGGTAGACTACTGTGCAGCGGTAGAACTTTCCGATGAAAAGCAGGATACTTCCTCCGGTGGCGGTTCCGGCGAAGCAACCGATGGTGCACCCGGTGTAACTACCGAACTGCGTAGTGCAATCGGTAAGGTTCTGGGCGCGGCTTATGCGAACCCGGCAACATCATCCGATGACTGGACAGCAACCAATCTGGAATTTACCGGATCCTTTGATTCGTCTCAGGATGGTGTTTCCGCAGAGGATGGTATTACCTATGACAGTAAAAACGGTGTTACCTTCCCGGCATCACAAAAAATCTTCCGTTACAGACCTTCTTGTAAGCACAACGGTTGGTCTCCGCTCTGTATTTCCAATAACTATACCTTTGGCTATAAGTTAAAAGCTGGTGGTTCTCTGAATCAGCAGGTTGCTCAGGTATGGAACAACAAGAGAGTCTACATTGACATCAACCCCGATGGTGTGGTTGCCTACGATGGTGGTACAGATGGAAACGGACATAGTGTTGTTCCCAACCTGGTTGATTATAAGCCCGGTACCGAGTGGAACGATGCAATGGTTACTGCCAACGATAAGGGCGGTTATACCGTTTATATGAAGAAGGCCTCCGATGCTGAATTTACCAAGGTAGTAGAAACTACTTCCTATCGTAGCGGTGGCGGTGTTTGGAACTCTACCGGCTTTGAAGCCAGCGGTCAGTATGCATATATCAGTTATGCTGTTTCCTGGGTAGGGGCGGATGCTCCTGCAGGTGGCGGCGAAGGTGGCGGTTCCGGCTCCGGTGATGCATCCGGCAATGGTGCAACTCCCACCGCAGAAGATTTCAATGCGGCAGGTGAAGCACTGGGCAAGAAGTCCATCGTTCCTGCAGACGGTCTTGCATTTGATTTTGTTGGCGCAGGTGCTTCCTATCAGGCTCCTGCCGGCATGGAAATCCAGACCGAAATTACCTATAAAGCAGAAGGTCTGACCTTTGGCGGAAGCATGGGTAACTGGAAGTATAATCCCAGCAACAAGTGGTGTCCCTTCTCCTATGGTACGGTAATCTACTTCAAGGCGAAGGTGGAAGATGCCGGTAATGCGATTATTCAGGCATACTGGCCCGAGGCAGATCATTATCGTATCTATTTAGATATCAGGAGCAATAAGATTGATCCCACCGGTGCATCCGGCATTACAGTACATAAAGAAGACTTTAAGCCCGGTACCGGTTATGTAGAATACATGATTCACAAGGATGATCGCAATCAGGTAATCTACGCTAAGGGTGGTAACGTAGATGAGTGGACCAAGATTGTATCTGCAACCACTTGGAGAACCAATGGTTACAATGGTGGTTTGAACATCAGTGCAACAAATGCGGTAGTTCCTTATATGGCAGTAGCCATTCCCTCCGATACCGCACAGAGCGGTGGTTCCGGTGGCGGAGCAGGCGGTCCTGCTGACAGTTCCGATGGTTATGATGGTACCCAAGGTAAGATTACCGATCTATTGGGTAGTGATGCAGTTATCATTAAGGAATTCCAGATGACCGCAGAGTTTGATAAGCAGCAGGCAGGTATGAATATTTCAGCAGGAGCAACTTTGGACGATACCAAGGGTATCAAACTTCCTGGTGCCGGACAATGGCAGTATATTCCTGAGAATGGTTACACCCCCCTTGCATACAAGGGTATGACCACCGGTATTAAGGTTAGTTCCGGTGATACCATGGTTGTTCAGATGAAGAACACCGTTAGCAACTCTGAACGTACCTACGTGGAAATCAGTCCCACCAAGGTTTGGGTATGTCAGGGTGATGGCGCAGGCGGCTTTGCCGGTGCAACCAATCTGGTAGATTATGTACCCGGTACCGAATGGAACGATTACCTGTTTACCCTGAACGAAAACAAGGGTTATGACGTATATGCTAAGAAGCAGAAGGCGGAAGAGTGGACTTTGGTATGTTCCACCACCAGCTTCCGTAATAATGGTGCGGCAAGCATGGGTATTCAAATTTTCTCCACCAAGGGAGGAAACTGGTTGAAGTACGTAGCTGTTTACGGAACCGAAGACCAGCGTCCTGCACCGGAGGGCCCTGCAGCAGGCACCAAGATGTCCATCGAGGATATCATCGGTGGTATTGCAGTTGCCAAAGAACATGTTTTCAAGCCCCGAGGCAAAAATGTGGAACGACAGCATTACCAGCACCTCGTCGGCGCTCAGGCTGCCCACGCCGCCAAACTGCACCGACAAAAGCGCCACGCCCGCAAACGACGACAGCGCCAGCAGCGTC
>JAZRCD010000164.1:0-2266 GCA_045635425.1 Ructibacterium sp.
TTGATAATATCCAGTTGTGCATGCAACAAGGATACCACCTTAGCACGGAAAATTTCCACGCTATGTTTCATCTGTTCATACTGATAGGACAACTGTGCTTTTTCCTCTTCTGCACGCGCTCTGGTCTCTCGCAACATGGCATCTGCCTCTGCACGAGCCGCCTGCTTCATATCTTCTCCGTCACGACGGGCAACTGCCAAAGCATTCTGCAAGGTTTCTTCCATAGATTTATATTCGGCTACGGCATCAGACAAACGGGCAATCTGTTCTTTTGCTTCCTGATGTTCCATATACAACTTTTCATAACTTTGGTTGATTTCAATCAGAAAATCTTCCACTTCTTCAGGATCATAGCCCCGCATAACCTTCTTGAACTCTACACGATCAATATCCATAGGTGTCAGCATACCATTTCCTCCTTACCTATACATAACGAACGATAACAACTCCAATCCGTCCCTTTCGTGTTGTCCCCGTTGTACTTTGGAGTTTCATTCTGCCAAATCCTCGCACCGAAATGACATCATTTTCCCGAACTGTTGCAGAAACCGACTGTGCTGTCTCCCAGTTCATGGACACCTGCCCTGCCTGAATCAGTTCTGCCGCTTTACCTCTCGCCACACCAGTGCCTGCGGACACAACCGCATCCAGCCGCAGAGCCGAAACCGTTGTTTTAATTTCCTTAACATCCGGCTCAGGTAATTCCGCCTGACTGACAGGAACCTCTTTGAGACGAATTCCGCACCGACCAATCTTGGTCAGGTTCTCCAGAACATATTCTACGATATCCGGCTTGATAAACAGATAGGTCTTCTCACTCCCAACCAGAATATCGCCTATCTTCTCTCGGGTGATGCCAAGTCCCATCAGGCTTCCTAAGAAGTCTCGATGATTCAATGTGGCAATATCCCGACCGGTGCATTCCAATAAAGTAATATACTCCTCCTGATTTGCCTCCACATATTCCGGCAAACAAACCATCAAGGTTCTCTCCGCTTCGGGAACCCCTCCATCAAAGATGACTTCCATTCCAATGGGCGGCTTGATGTTTTTCTGAATCAAAATCCGCTCATGGGGATTCAAGAATCCCAAGGTCTTTACAGAAAACCGTTTCTCAGCCAAACGCATGGCATCATTGGCACGAGCAAGCAGAATTTTTTCTTCTGTTTCAGGTTGCACGATTAGTTATCCCAACCAAAGCCCTGTGCTTCGGTGGCTTCGTCACTTAAAATACCAATGTTCTTGGGAGCAACCAGGAAGATACCGTTGGAAATCTTCTGGATATCTCCGTCTACGGCATAAACAGCACCGCTCAGGAAGTCAACTACACGACGTGCTACGTTCTTGTCAATGCACTCTAAGTTTACAACCACCGGCTTTCTTGCCTTCAGGTGGTTGGTAATATCCCGTGCTTCTTCAAAACTCTCGGGCTGCATCACAACAACCTTCATCTGCTGGGGTGATGTTTCGTGGATTTTAACCACACGATTGCGATTTCTTGAGGATACCCGATCAAGAACCGGTTCCTCATATTCCAAAGCAGGTTGTTCCTGCTCTTCAGCATAAAACTCCTCATCATATTCTTCATCTGTGTCAAATCCCACGAAGTTCAACATTTTGTTCATAAAATTACTCATCTTTTCTCCCCTCCGCCGTCGTGCTCCGGCAATATAACTGACACCTGTCTGCACATAATTTTAACAGTTGTCGAAAAGGCAATGGACTGCCTATTTTTCACTTACAAATAATTTCTCTGTCCGAAGATACTGCTTCCAACCCGAACCATGGTTGCACCGGCTCGAATAGCCTCCCGAAAGTCGTGGCTCATTCCCATGGAGAGTTCCTCCATAGAGACACCGGGAATTCCGCATGCATGGATTTCTTCTGCAAGTTCCTTCAACCGACGAAAAACATTACAGTTTTCCTCTTCCGAAAAACCCGCTACCGAGATGGTCATCAATCCACGTATCCGAACATGAGGAAGTTGACTGATGCTTCGACACAAGGCCTCTGCCTCTTCCGTACGAACTCCCGACTTTGTTTCTTCACCGGTAATGTTCACCTGAATCAAAATATCCTGAACCTTTTCAATGTTTGCCGCTCTCTTCTCGATTTCCTCTGCCAAAGACAAAGAATCCACCGAGTGAATCAAATGAACCTTATCGATAATATACTTCACTTTGTTTCGTTGCAACTGACCAATCTGATGCCACCGAACCCCGGGAACCTGAGGAAACTTTTCCGCCAGTTCCTGCGGACGGTTCTC
>JAZRCD010000165.1:0-13175 GCA_045635425.1 Ructibacterium sp.
CATCAAACCTATTGACCGTGAAGAGATTGCCGATGCCGCAAAGAACACCGGCGGCATTGTTACCATTGAGGAGCACAACCTCTCCGGCGGTCTTGGCAGTGCCGTGGCAGAGGTTATCTGTGATGACGGTCTTGCCCCCAAGGCATTTAAGAGAATTGCTCTCCCTGATGTAAACGTTGCTTTGATTGGCCATCAGGAATGGATCCGTGGTCAGTATGGCATGTCCGACGAGGGTATTGCCAAGCAGATTAAAGAAGCCATCGGCAAATAGGAGATATTTTGATTAATCTATCAATTTAATATTATATTTTACCAAGGGATTCAGCAAAAAGAAATGGTCTTATATCGCAATATGGATCAAGTCTCGATTTGTTGAAATTTGTTCATATCTTCGTAGGACAGAGGCTATGGGCACTCTTGGTAAAAATATTATAAGGTTATTAAAAATTTTATATTACCCCATGGTAGAGTGATGATATAATATAAGATGAGTATATAGAATCAAAAACAAGAGTCTTCGAATTTATAACGAGGAGTAATAAAAGGAAAAAGGAGCGATTAGGATGAAAGGGGTTTGAAATATGTGCAAGAAAAAGAAGCGGACAAGCTTAAAACTGAAAAAATGTGGAAGTAGATTTTTGGTGGGTTTGTTGGCAATGACGATGGCTTCGACCATGATTCCGTCTTTGCGTGGAATGGCTCAAAGCGTTGATGCTTCTGTGGTTGCACAAGAGGATTATTCTTGTTATTTAGATGAGAATTTTTCTCAGAACAACGGGTGGAGTGTTTCCGGCGATACCGTGAGCTTGATTGATACAAGCAATGGAATTCTTAAATTGGGAAGTTCCGGTAAAGCAAAATATGGAACATCGACACTTTCCTATGATGGGAAAACCTATTATTCTATGAAGTTCCGTTTCCCTAAAACGGATACGGCAAAAGCAAATCGTTTTGCTTTGCATCTGCGGAATGGTGTATATCGGTACTACACCAACATTGAAGTAGGAGAGAATAAAATCCGTATCCCGGATAGAAATACCGGTGCTGCAAAATGGTATGATTGCACCATTGAAAACAATGTTTGGTACGAAATTCTTTTTGCATTTAAGGGTAATGAAGAAGGGGAAAGCGATAATTTCGCTGCGGCAGATATTTATTTGCGGACGGTTGATGGGAATGGTTTGTGGAACCAGTTACAAACGACTGCAGAGGATGGAATACATCGGTTATTCCCTACCACCGACAGTGTGGCTGCAAGTGTTACCTTGGAAGGATACACCACAAACACTCTTTTGGTAGAGATTGATGATGTTCGGTTTTTTAAAGGGGATTACCGGAAACTAACCCAACCGAAACTGGAGAATGGTCAATTCGTGACAGATGGTGAATATGCTTACGCAGATGCGGGAAGCGAGGCATCGCGCAAAGCTACTCTTCTTGCAGCAGTATATGATAAGCGTTACGGCTATACTACAAAGGTTTGGCAAAAAGATTATAGTTCTATTGAGCCCGGTATGGTTCAGCGGTTAGATAACAACTTTGATGCAAGCGGTATTGTGGCGGAGGATACAGACATTGCAGTTATGCTTTGGGAGTCTGTGGAATCCGGCGTTCCTCTGACAGATGCAGTTGGTACTATGCCGCAATCAACCGTAGGGAGCAATCCGGCTGAAACGTTATCCTACAAAATCAGCTATAATGACGTTTTAGTTTACGGCTATGCAGGTGCTTCTAATGATGATGTGACCATTAGCATCTCGGATGCAAATGGTGTACAGGCAATTACCCAGACAAAAAGTGACTCCAACGGTATGATTCAGGTGAAGTTGGGTATTAACCCCTATACATGTACCGGAGAATCTTATACTTTGCGAGTGCAATGTGGCACCAATGTTGCACAGAGTTACTCCGGCTTGAAATTACTTACACAGGCACAATTGCCTCAGAGTGGTTTTGAGAATGTAGAAGTGCTAAAGAGTTTCGTAGAAGTTTACGGTAACGATACAGCGAAGAAATGTATGGCAGAAGGCCATGGTGAGAATGTACTCCAATATCTGGAGGAACTCCATGCAGAGAATGGGGTGCTCTATCATGATATATTTGCGTTTTTGTCTGCTTTGGAGGAAGCAACCGCCTTGTTTGTTGGCACAGTTGAAGAAACGATAGAGGCATCAGTTGTAGCGCAAGAGGAGTATGCTTGCTATTTGGATGATGATTTCTCAATGGCCAAGGATTGGCAAGTTTCCGGCGATACTGTAAGCTTGATTGATACCACCAATGGTGTTTTGAAGCTAGGAAGTGCCGGTAAGGCAAAATACGGAACGGCCGACTTTTCTTATGATGGGGATACTTGTTTTTCCATGAAGTTTTACTTCCCCAAAACAGATTCGGCCAAGGCAAATCGCTTTGCACTTCACTTGAGAAATGGTGTATATCGGTATTATACCAATGTAGAAGTAGGAGATGACAAAATTCGTATTCAGGATAGAAATACCGGTGCGGCAAAATGGTATGATTGTACCATCAAAAACAATGTTTGGTATGAAATTTTATTTGCATTTAAGGGTAATGAGGAAGGAAATAGCGATAACTTCTCTGCGGCAGATATCTATTTGCGTACCGTTGATGGAAATGGTTCGTGGAAACAGTTGCGTACGACAGCAGAGGATGGAATCCATCGGTTATTTCCTACCACCGACAGCGTGGCTGCAAGTATTACCTTGGAAGGATATTCTACTAATACCCTTTTGGTAGAGTTTGATGATATTCGTTGCTACAAAGGAAATTATAGTGAAATGGACGAGCCGAAATTAGAAGGTAATAATCTGATTGTTGGCGGTAAGTATGTATATGGAAATCCCTCATCAGGAAAGATTCGAAGAGCCACTGTTTTAGCTGCGGCTTACGACAAAAAGTATGGATATACCACCAGAGTGTGGGAAAAGGATTATGCCAAAATAAAACCTGGTGCAGTTCAGGATTTGAGCAACACCTTTGAAGCAAATGGCATTTCGGAGAACAACGAAGAGTTTGCAGTTATGCTTTGGGAGTCTGTAGAATCCGGTGTTCCTCTTACAGAGTCAAAAGGCGTTGTGATAAAAAATATGGCAACCCAAGATGATGTATCAACAGAACCTTTATCCTATCAAGTTGCCTATAATGAAGTGATGGTTTCCGGCTACACCGGAAGTGCCAATGATGATGTAACAGTGAGCCTTGAAAGTGCCAGCGGTGTAAAAGCAATTACGCAAACAAAGAGTGATGGCAATGGTATGGTAAAGGTGAAATTGGGCATCAATCCCTATACCTGTGTTGAGGATGTCTATACCTTGCGGGTTCAATCCGGAACCACAATTGCACAAGTTTACTCTGGAATCAAATTGCTTACCAAAAGTCAGATCCCAAGTAATGGTTTTGCTGATTTAAATAGCTTTTTGCTCTTCGTACAAACATACTGCGATGGAGTTCAGGATGAATGGATGACATTGGGGTTGGAAAATGAAGTTTTCCAAAAGTTTAACCAGTTAATCTCGAATGATTATCATGATTTCTATCTGTTCCGCAATGCAATTAACGAGGCGGGAGAAGAGGTAATCACAGATTTTAATCTGCTTAAAGAAGTAAATGGAGCGGGATCTAATTGGAAAAAGCTTGAACAATTGCTCCTGGTGGATTATCGAGAACATTTGGGGTTATCGGAAAATGTAGTAGACCATCTTGATGTTAAGTCGCTTTTCACAAAAGTTTGCGGAGAGTACCAAAGCGTTGACGAACTTATGACAGCTTTTTGGGCAGCAAAACAAGAGGAAGAAAATAAAAAGAATTACAATAACGGTTTGAACGGAACCACCGGAACGATTGGTGGTGCAGGTGGTTTTGGCGGCGGTGGAACTGCCGGCGCATCCGGTGGAGGTGCTGGTTACGGCGGTGGCGTTAGTGTACAAAAAGAGGCACTTCCGGAATCTGATGGGGAAGTCCAAGAAGTTGTCGCAAAAGATGGATTCAGTGATTTAGAATCCGTACAATGGGCAAAAGAAAGCATTCTTGCGTTGCAGGCAGAGGGTATCATTGCAGGTGATGGTCATGGTTTGTTCTATCCGGATCGTCCCGTTACACGAGAAGAATTCTTAAAGTTGGCGATGCTTGCGGCCGGAATATCTGTAAAGACAGATAACGATGTTCCTTTTGATGATGTGGAACCTGATGCCTGGTATCACTCTTATGTTGCAGCTGCTTATCAAATGGGAATTGTAAATGGTATTTCGGAAACAGAGTTTGGTATTGGAAAGCAAATTACCAGAGGAGACATGGCGGTTATTTTGGAACGGACACTGGGTAGTTGTAATATTGTCCCAAAGCCGACGAAAGCAGCGTTTGTTTTTGATGACTATTACAACATTCCAAGTTATGCCGCCAAAAGCGTTGCTCTGTTGTGTGAAGCAGATTTGATGCATGGTGTTGGGGACAATCTCTTTATGGCAGATGCATCTGCAACACGAGCAGAGGCGGCGGTTGCTATTTGTAATATCTATCGATATGTTGAGGAAAGGAGATAACATATATGAATAACTTTATGAGAAAGATAAGTGGAATTCTTGCAGTCATTTTAGTTCTTTCTGCCTTTCCCGGAACGATTTTTGCAGATGAGGAGAAGGTTATCCTTTTAAGTTCTGATCAGGAAGGTTTGCTTCAATATCTCGGGATTCCTCTTGCAGAAGAAAAGAGTTATGATATGGAAATCACCAGAGGTGAACTTGCACATATTGCAGCTCGTGTAGCAAATTTACAGGCGTATAACGGTGAAGGAAGTTTCTTCTATGATGTGCCTGCTAATTATAAGTATGCAAATGATATTTCTGCGCTTTATTCGGCAGGAATTGTTTCCGGTGATGGAGCCGGCAACTATTCTCCCAATGATCTAGCTACAGAATATGAAATTTCCAAAATATTTTCTATCATTCTTGGCTATAAGGATATTGGATGTTTTGAGGAATTTTACCGTATTGCAAATCGTATTGGATTGCTGGATGGAATAAATACAGATGGTGTATTGACCTATGGCGAAGCTTTGGTAATTGCCTATAATGCCCTGCATCTTGAGATGATGGAAGGAACTCTTTATGGGAACACAAAAGAATATGCAACCACAAAAGGATATCTTGCTATTGAAAGATACCATGGGATAGTAATGCGGAGAGGCATTGTAGAGGGTGGTTTTGGGACCATGCTGACACATATCAACGAGAATCTTTTGGATGGATACATTTCTATCAATGATCAGACATATCTCTATCATGATAATTCCTTCCTTGGTCAAAATGTTGTATATTACACCAAGGCAACCCGTGGGGATGGCAATTCCCCTCAGGAAATTGTTTTTATGCATTCGGATTCTCAAAAGAATCACATCATGAAGTTAGACGGAGAGGATATTATCAATTATTCCAATTATCGTATGGAATATTGGAATAAAGACAGAAAGGCTACCGTACAATTACGATCAGATTTTGATACTATTTACAATGGCATTGCTCTTTCTCTCCCTGCCGATGAGGATTTGCAGCCAAAGAGTGGTTCTGTGACTTTGATTGATAACAATGGTGATAAGCTCTATGATGTAGCTATTGTAGAGGCGTATCAATATGTGGCATTTGATGGATATAACGAGGATGATGAAATAGCATATATTATGCCGTACCCTGATATGGAGGGTAATATGCCTGCATCCACATGTATTGGTGACACGACTCGAGAAAAGGATATTACCTTCAAACACCCCAAGGGTGATATTATGGTTAGCAGAATTGAAAAAGGTACCATTTTATCCTTACAGGAGTCTAAGAATGCAAGAGGTACCTACCATGCTAAATTTGGCGTTGGTATAGAAAGTGTTACCGGATACGTGGATAATTATGTTGCCGGTGAAAGCATTACTATTGATGGAATGAGATATCCCATGTCTAAAGCTGCCATTTATGATGCTCAACCTATTTGTTTAAGACAGATGGTGACTGCTTATTTTCATTTGGGAAGATGCGTCGCGATAGTCCATGCAGAAAACAACGACTATCAGTATGGTTATTTGGTAGATCTTAAAGTGGAAACGAAATTCTTTGAACCCACACTGGTTGTAAAGATGATGGATGCACAGAAAAAAATGCAGGAATTTTCTGTGGGAGATAAGATTTTCATTGATGAAGATCCCTTTACTGATATGGAAAGGGTAGCAAACTATTTAAAGGATAGTGCTCTAAAGAGCAGAGACACCTATCTGAATGAGAATAGTGCAAATGTTTGGAAATATTCTCAATTAGTTCGATATCGCTTGAACAACGATGGTGTTCTAACCCATTTAGATACCCATAAGACAGGTGCAGGCGGTAAGGAATCCGATAAAGCATTGTCCTTTGATTGGCAATATAAGTATGGCGATACCATTATTAAAGGTGAAACCACTGCCAGATTCTTTACGGGAGTACAATCCCTTTTGAAGGTTGCCAGCGGAACGAATTCCCCAAAGGCAAACGAGGCAGAATTGATTTGTGCGGTTGATGCCAATACGAAATTTTTGCGGGTTCCTTTTAATGCCAAGGATGAGGAGCATATGTATACAGGTTCTATGCAAACCAATGAAAGAACCTATTATGCAGAGGTTTATAATATGGATCCCGAAACCAGAATTGCGGACTTTGTACTTTTCTATCAAGCAAAAAGTACCGAAGTAGATTATGCGAAGGCTCCTTATATCGTAACTGCAATTGAAAAGGTCTTGGATGAGGATGGTTATCCCGTCACACAAATTAGGTTGGTAGGTGCGATTGCAGGAGAAACTACCCTTGAACTTCCTTCGGAGGATTCATTGGATTTTGATCTTCAGGTTGGCATGGTTCTTCATATATTAGAGGAACAGGGGGAAGTGATTGCGGCTTATCCCCTGGATATGGCAACCTGGCCGGAAGATACGACCAGCAGCCGAATTCTTCGGGCCGGAGCTTCTACCACATTATTGTATGACATAACCTCGCAGTTCCGTGCGACCTTTGGAACGGTACTGTCTGTGAAGGATAATATGTTTGTGCATACAACCAGTTTCCCCGGAGAAAAAGCAGATTTGGCAAAGGATGGAGAAAATATCCTTGCTTATCAAACATCCGGTAATTCTACTCAGTTCTACATTTATGACCGAACAGAACCATCTCCGGCGGTGAAACTGGCGTCCATAGAAAAACTGGAACCTTATCTCAGAAATCCTGATACAAAGCAGCGCGTTTTGGTTTATAGTTCGTCAGGCACAGCACGATTTATATATATTATTATATAGAAAGGGGAAGATGATAGATGAAACGATTTATTATAAGTGTATTGATTTTATGTGTTGTTTTAACCTCCGCTATGGTCTTTCCGATATCTGTTTCCGCTGACGATTGGACAAGTGGATGGTCGATGATTGGTAATGGTAAAATCACAAATGGTGTGTTACAGATTCAGTCTACATCAGAAGGTGAAACCGGCGCAAAAAAGACATCTCCTTATATCAATGAAAATGGCTTTGATGTTGAGTTTACTATGGAAGTAGAGGCGAATACACAGTATCCTCTTGTTCAGGTTATGACAGGAAAGCGGAGATTGTATATCATCTTTGCTTCTAACAGTTTTCGATTCCGAGAATCAGATGGTAACGGTGGTTTTGTTTTACACTATGTTTATTTTAATATCAGCAATGAGCGTCATACCTATCGGTTTATTTCGGATGGGGACAATATGGATATTTATATAGACGGATATTATATTGACAGCAGTAAGGCGCCCTTATCCGAACAGACCGGTGTTGATCCCGGTATCCGTATTTCTGCCAATGTTACATCCGGTGGAAAAAAGGCATCTACACAGGTTACAGACGTGAATATACGGGAATATAAACCGGAAAAGCACTCCGTTTCCGATGTTCAGTCCGGAACTGATGTTGTTGAAAGCCCTGCTGAGGTTTATGAGAGTTTCCGTTATGATTTTGAGGACGGAGAAGATTTATCTGCTTGGCAAATTGCAGATACGCAGGGGAAAATTTGGGTTGAAGACGGCTATATGAAGAATATCAGCAAGAACACGTCGTGGGTAAAAGCAAATCGGTTCTTTAATATGAGCGACGAGTTTGTGGTTGAGGCAAAGATGGTCTGCAAGGAGTTTGGTGATTACGCAGGCATAGAGGTTTACTGGGATGGATTGAAGTATACTTTAAAGGTATATAAGGATTATTTTCTCCTGTTTAACAATGCATTGCGAGCTCGTAGTGACGCATTGAATATGACCGGTGACGAAGGACATATTATTCGATTGGAAAGCTATAACAACAAAAAGAATATCCGGGTATACTGTGATAATGTTTTGGTTGGAGAAGGCACACCAACCAAAACTGCAGGTACGATGACGGATTTGGTCAGCTTTTTTACTCAGACCTATGAGGGTGTAAAGCAGGAAACATGGTTGGATTGGATTGAATTCACCAATATTACATATGATGCAGAAATGACTATGCCATTCGAAAATGCTGCTTACTTAGAAGGTGCCGATGTTCCTCTGTGCGCTGTTATGGAAGAGGGCGTTGAGGTTCCGTATCTTGAGTATAAAATCAATGGCAAGGTGGTGGCAACCGGGAAAGCAGAAGACCAATATCAGGCTACATTAAAGGGGCTTGCTGCCGGTAATTATGTTGTTTATGCCGAATATGGAGATCATCGAAGCACGAATTTGAACTTTAAGGTTCTGCCCGCAGTCACTACAAGTGGAATTCAAGTAGAGCAGATAGCAGGTGATACCATTGCGGTTCAGGCAGGTGAGGTTCTCGGTACTAAGGAACGTGTCGCAAAGGTAGATTACTTTGTGAATGGAACAAAAGCTGCATCTGTATATGAGCCCCCATATTCTGCGTCTATTTCAGGGTTAAGCGCGGAAGGATACGAGGTTCGCGCCGTTTATCTTGACTCAAATGGTGTGGCTTTGCATCAGGAAACGGCAGAGGCAATACTGGTGCCGGATGAAGGAAATACATCTGTAAATTACTCCAATGAGATTACCTATCAGGTTTCCGGCGAGAGTGGTAGTGCTATTATTAACCACGGAAATGGTGTGCATCAGGTTTATTTAAAGCATACCAAGGATGGGATTACCTATTTAACATCCGATGGGGAAGAAACTTACAAGACTTTTGGTGGTATCGGCGAATATCGGATTATTACGGATGGTCCATATGCAGATGTATATCGCTATGGTCAATTGGCGTTTTCCTATTATTTGCCATTGTCAACAGAAATTGTTGAATCGGTGCATGAGGATGGGTTAAAGGTTACAGCATTCAATGTAACAATGCCGGAGCGGCGCAAGAATTTTCTTGTTAAGCGTTCCGTGACAGATAAAAAGGTGTCCTATGATTTGTCAGGTATAGATTACTATCACAACATTGATTTTGTAGCAGATCAACAAGATCAAGCACGATTGGTCCTGACTGATCAGTATTTTCGTACTGAAGTATACACGGAAAATGGAAAACTCTATGCGGTAGAAACCGAATTCAGCAATACACAGCCCAGAACCATTGAAATCGGAGATATGCCGGAGGGCGAAGCACATTATCGCATTTCAACGGCCGGTGGCATGTCTACCGTTTTTATCAACGGTCGGTGGGTGCGTTCCTTCCGTAGTATGCGTTGCGTAGGCGGAGGTGCCCTTGGCGTTGATGTAGAAAAGGGTGAATTGCGCTATCTTTCTGTCAATGAGTATAATGATCTCAGTGTGTATACTGATGACTTCAAAGGAAATGGACAGTTTGCCCCCACTGATTATTGGCTCCGTGACGGTATGCAGATTTATATGGATTACGAAAAGGGAGAAATGAGTCTTTTGGCACAAGATGTAGAAGATGCTATTGCCGAATTGGGCGCCTATGTAGGCAATGCGGATTTAAGTGCAAATGTAAAGATTCAGGATTGTGAAGGTGGTTTTTGGTTTATTCTCAATCACAGTGTGACAGAAGCATACACAAAGGTTGGATATAACTTTAAGACCAAGAAGTTTGAGATGATTGACAAGGCGGGAAGCGCACAGCCCTTGACAGATGGGCCGATTTACGTGGATGGAACTCTTCCTGTTGGTGAATTGGTGCAAATGGACTTGGAAATTCGTGAAACACCGGCGGGTAAACGGGTGACCTTGTATGTGGATGGTCAACCGGTTATTCATACGAAAAAGTCCCAAGATCACCGTGGTAAACTTGGTTTTATGCTTTCAAAAGGTTCGGTGACGGTATCAGAAGTTTCCTATCGTGGTGATTCCAAGCCGATTCTGGATATGCGGGATAGCTATCGTGATGGTCACACTCCGCACCTTGATTTGTATGAACTTGATGATCCGGCGGGAACCCTAGTTATGACCGGTATCCATGGTTATACCTATTCTATGGATGGCGGTAAAACTTGGACAGAGTCCAAAAAGACAAAGGAGCAGCTTGTTGGTAATAATGTATTGCGGATGAGCAACGGTAAAGTTTTGACCATGGCTCGTGTTACCGGTGGAACGGTTAATGGAAGCAGTACGCTTGGGTATCAAGCTGCTGTGTCGGAGGATGATGGTAGAACATGGAAGGCCTTGGGTATGGTTACAGACGATTTTATCGTAGGTCGAGGCAAGGTGTCCAATCGTTTGACAGAAGGCTACTTCTCAGGTCGTATTTACTTTGTCTGCCAAGAGGGTGGCGGTGAACATGCCGGATATGCTGTGGTATATTATAGCGATAATTTTGGAGAAACATGGAAAAAGAGCGCTGTGGTTGATTCTGTGGATACCGGAACGGTTGGACAGGAAAATTCTGTGATTGAACTCTCTAAAAACCATGTTCGTATGTTCTTCCGATCCAATTTAGGTTATCTGTGTTACTATGATTCCTATGATGGTGGAGTGACTTTTGAAAAAGAAGCACATTGCACACCTTTCTTGAGTACTACAACCTGCTATACCATTTCTCAGGATTCCTTTGAACCTAATATCTTGTATGCAGGATGGGCTCATGAAAACGATAACTTGTCAGGTCAGGATCAGACCCCAAGAACCCGTTGGAGTTTAGCGGTGAGCTACGATTATGGTCAGACATGGGAAACCATCGGTACTGCTCATGAAAACAATGCACAGCAGACGGCGGATGCCATTATGATGAATTTGAGTACGCATATTGCCAAGGATTATATCTTAATGGAAGCGATTTCCGAGGATAGTCTCAGCGGTGCGCCGAAGTATAGTCGTATTATCACCATTCCGAAAAACAAGCAAATCGGAAGTAAGAAACTGGAGTCAACACACCACAAGTATTATACCGAAATTGAGATAGATTCCCCTGTAAAAGAGAGACTTTTGGACACTATTATGCGGGTTTATCCTGCGGAAAACAAGGTGTATATGAATAACCTTGTGACAGAGGGTGCAGCTTTTGATGAAATGGTTCAGGCAGAATGCGCAGCTTCCCATGTGGGTGCACAAATCACAAAGAGTGAAGATGGAACGGTTTCTCTGAAGGTTGGAGATTTGTCAGTTGCCTTTTCCGATCAAGAAGTCGCAGAAAAGGATGGAAAGACCTATCTGAATATGAAACTCTTTACAGAACGGTTCGGTTTGTGCTTGTATGAAAACAATGGGGTGTATATCATCACAAGTTATCAAGGTCTTTCTGACCGGCAGTGTGGTGCACTTCGAGGTGCAGTAGACCTTTTTGCCAAGGAACTATCCTTTTAAACCGAGATAACGATATAAATAATGAATGACAATGAAAATGAAAAGGTTGGAATAGTTATGGGAGAAAGTTACAAGCAGATTGCCTGGATGGAGCAGGATTATTGCATTAAAAACGGAAGTTCAGCAGAGTTTTCCTTTCATGTCAATCAAGAGGATGTAAAAAAACGTCACCGCATTTTTTTCCGTGGTGAATCATCTATGTTTTATATGTGGAAAAGCGAGCCGGACTGTGTGGGAGAATATCTGAGTATCGATGATTGCTTAAATCAGAAAAAAGCGGAAATGGATAGCTTTTGTCTTGATCTATCGTCCGAATCAGAGGTGATTTACCGGAAGACAGCGTACAAAAAGCTTTCGTGGCCACCTAAAATTTCCTATTTGGCAACCAACGGAAGATATACCCCTGATTGGAAATGGGGAATCTACGCAAAAGCAAAAAATCTTCAGATTAAAGAGGATGGGTTTATTCGTTATAGGGCCGAAGTGTACTATGTGAAGGAAAATGAGGAGAAAGGTCTTGCGATGATTCCTGATGAGGAATATACGCTTTCGTTAGAGAGTGGTAGCTATCCATTGACAGAACTTAGCGGGACGATGCACCTCCCTTTAGAGAAGATATCCCATGTGGACTTTCTGTTGGAGGGTGAAGGCTATAGCGGAGAGATTTATCTGGAGCATCCCTTCATGCAGACAGAAAATATTCCAAATGTATTGCACGACTTTGCTCCGGTTTATCCTATGCATGAGCACTATTGCTGGACGGGTATCAATCTATCGGAAAAAGAATGGCCAAAGTTTTTGGTTACTTTAAATGGGGAAACGGTTTTTTATGATCGACTTATGGAGAGGGCACATCGTTATTCAGAATTTGAATTTGATTTGCCCGAGAATTCTCTGCGAAATGGAGAAAATAACATTTCGATAATGCTTGCTCCGGAATATCCCTTATCCTTTCGTTTAAAGGAGATTGGCTATTTTTCCTATGACGATGAAATAATAAGCTTGATTAGCTGCCCGGAGACGGCATATCTTGGTGAAGAATGTAAAATTTTAATTCGAACCAAAAAACCTAATATTGAGGTTCGTCTTCAAAATGGTGGAGACATCCTTTGTGCAGAGCCCCAATTCATGCAAAAAGCCGGACTGAATGTTTTTACGGTGCGTTGCCTAAAGCCGATGTTACATACAAAATTCTCCTTGTCAACAAAAGGAGGGTCTGTACCATGTGCGATTGAACGGATTGTCGAGAAACAAAAGGATGACGTTCTTACCGGTAGTGGAGATATGGTTTATATCAATCACGAAAAATGGGAAGATGTAGAAAATTATCTGTCTTGGTATTTGGGTAATTACGTAGGCAATATGGTGACAGTACGAAATGTTTATCGTTGGGGCGGAGG
>JAZRCD010000166.1:0-5208 GCA_045635425.1 Ructibacterium sp.
AAAGTGTTTGAATGTATAAAAAAGATAAATAACGCTCGTCCTGACTTGCCAATCTCTGTGGGGGATGTTATAATAGAGAATGTATTTGGCAGTAACGTGGTTGCGGGCAGTAATGTATGGTAAACGGAGGGGCTTATGGAAAAAATGAGAGTCATCGCCGCGGTGCGAAATAAGGCGGAGTTTTCCGTTGCAATCGAAACAAAGACGGAAATCATATTTGTATTGACGCCCAATATAGCGGAGCTGAAAAACCAGGCAGAACAAGTGCATAAAGCAGGTAAGAAGATGTTCATTCACATTGATTTGGCAGAAGGTATCGGCAAGGATGAACACGGAATCCGTTTTGCAAAGGAACAGGGCGTGGATGGGATTATCAGTACACGAACCAATATGATTAAAACGGCAAAAAAAATAGGTATGTTCACGGTACAGCGGTTCTTTGTGGTGGATTCCCAGTCGGTGGCTACTGCGGTAGAATCTGCGAAGGCATCCAAAGCCGATATGGTTGAAATTATGCCGGGTGTCGTGCCGAAGGTAATCAAAAAACTGCAAGAGGAGTTGGATGTTCCTATTGTTGCAGGTGGTTTGATTGAGACAAAGAAGGAAATTCGTGATGCCATTGATTGCGGTGCCATTGCGATCTCGACGGGAAAAAGAGAGTTTTGGGGGATGTGTGATGAGTAATATCAAAGATAAAAAGTTGTTTCTGTTGGATATGGATGGAACAATCTATATGGATACTAAAATCTATGACGGAACGCTGGATTTTCTTGATTATGTGAAGAAGATTGGCGGTAGATATATTTTCTTGACCAACAATTCTTCTAAAGGGGTAGAACAGTACATTGAAAAACTTGCAAAGATGGGAATTTCTTCAACGGCAGATGACTTTTTAACCTCTACCGATGCAACCATCGTGTATCTGAAAGAAAAAGGCTACAAGAAAATCTATGCTTTTGGAACGAAATCCTTTGTGAAACAGTTGCAGGATGCGGGCTTAAATGTTACCACCAAAAGAGAAGATGGAATCGACTGTCTTTGTATCTCCAACGATAACGAAATGACGTTTTCCAAGTTGGAGGATGCGTGTATTTTGTTGGGTGGAGAAATCGATTACATTGCAACCAATCCCGATTGGGTGTGTCCCACTTGGTACGGATATGTCCCCGATTGCGGATCCTTTGCAGAAATCATACATAAAGCCACAAAAAAACGCCCTAAGTTCATTGGAAAGCCTGAGCCGGACATGGCGTATCTTGCTATGGAGAAAACCGGGTACGGCAAGGAAGAAACCATTCTCATAGGAGATCGAGTTTATACCGATATTGCATGCGGTGTCCATGCAGGAATCAGTACCGCTTTCGTGTTGAGTGGTGAGGGAACCATGGAGGATGTGGAGCGGGAGCCGACCAAACCCGAGTTTATCTATGAAAATATTCGGGAACTGTATAAGGTTTTGGTGAAACGGTAACTTCCTTTGGTTTGTGATACAAGTTTTTATGTGGTGAAGGAGGGAGAGAGATGAAGATTTCAACCGAGATTGCCTCGGCGGCAAAAATTATTGGGGAAGAAAAGGCGATAGAATATTATGCAAAGGTTGGTTTTGATGCCTGGGATTTCTCTATGTTTTCCATGTGTAACTATGATGGAAAAGCGAATAGGTTGCTGGATAATTCTCACCCTTTGGCAGGCGAAGATTATTTGAAGTTTGCAAGAAGACTAAAACAGATAGGCCTTGATAACGGAATAACTTGTAATCAATCTCATGCCCCGTTTCCTACAAGATGTGATCAAATCCGTTCCTATTACAAGCGAGCCATTGAATGCACCAAAGCGGCAGGAGGAGAAATCTGTATTATTCATCCCGATAATAATAAAAGTGCGGAAGAAAACAGAGAAATTTACCAGGAACTTCTGCCCTTTGCCAAGGAATGCAAAGTGAAAATTGCAACAGAGAACATGTGGAATTGGGATAAGGAAAAGAACCAATCATCCTTTGCGGCGTGTGCTACCTCGGAAAGTTTTAATGCCCATCTTGATGCGGTAAACGATGAGTATTTTACAGCTTGTCTTGATATAGGTCATGCGGAAATGAAGGGGAGCGGAAGTGGTGCTGTTGCAATGATTTTGGCGCTAGGTGACAGATTGTCAGCATTGCATATCCATGATAACGACAAGTTGCATGACTCCCATCAAATACCCTTTTCTATGGATATCGATTTTGGTGAAGTGGTTAATGCGTTGAAACAGATTGGATACAAGGGTTATTTTACATTAGAGTGTGATCGATATTTAAGTGATTACACCGCGGAAAATATCTTAAATGGCATGCAGAATTTGGAAAGAGCCGCAAGAAAACTTGCGCACATGTTTGAAGAGGAATAATCATTGTGGTTGTAACGAAAAAAAGGCCTCCCGAATCGGGAGGCCTTTTTATATGAATGGTTATTCGTTCATGTAGTCAATGGCTGCCAAAGCGGCAATGGCACCGTCCGATGCGGCGGTGGCTACCTGACGAATCCGCTTGGTCCGACAGTCACCTGCAACATAGATGCCGGGAACATTGGTGGTACATTCTTCGCCGGAGATTACATAGCCTCTTTCGTCAAGGTTAATAACGTCGGAGAAGATATCGTTCTGGGGGAGCAGACCAATGGCAACAAAGATGCCGTCCACCGAAAGGTCATAGGAGTTTTCACTATTCTTTACGGTGATACCGGTCAGTTCGCTGTCTCCCAAGAAGCCTTCCACCACAGTTCCGAGAATGATTTCCACATTCTCTTTCTGTGATAGTACCCTTTGGAGTTTTTCTTCACCGGTCAGGAAATCCAGGTTCTGAATCACATAAACCTTTTTGGAGGTTTCGGACAGAAGAAGTGCTTCCTGAAGAGCAGAGTTTCCGCCGCCAATCACAGCAACGGTCTTTCCTTCATAGAATGCACCGTCACAAACAGCACAGAAGGAAATGCCTTCGCCGATAAAGTCTTCTTCCCGATCGAGACCAAGTAAACGATGCTTGGTTCCTGTTGCGATAATAACGGTCTTTCCGAAGAATTCGCCCTCGTCAGTAATTACCTTGTGGGGGTTGCCCGGAACAATCTGTTCCACTTCGCAACATTCGATTTCTGCATCTAATTCCATGGCTTGGTTCATCAGATGTTCCGCAAATTCATTGCCGGTAACACTGATAAAACCGGGAATGTTTTCCACCTTGGGAGAAGAAGTAATCTGTCCTCCAAAGGTTCCTTTTTCTAAAACCAACGTTTTCTTGTTGGCTCTTCCTGCATACACGGCGGCGGTCAGCCCCGCAGGGCCGCCGCCGACGATAATCATATCATAGATATTCATAAGTGTTACACCTTCAATGCCTTTTTGATGTCAGAAACACCGGCATATTTGCTGACTTCACCGTTCTTCACCACAACCATGGTAGGTGCCTGCTTGATTTCAAGCTGGGTTGCCAGTTCCTTGTTTTCATCAGCTAACAGTTTACTGAACGAAATGGAGTTTTTCTCCAGAATGGATGCCGCTACCTTACAGTTGGGGCAGGTTGCAGTAGTGAAGAGGTAGGTTCCGTCTGCAACATCTCCGCAAGCGGAAATCTCTGCGCCAACGCTAACCTCAGCCGCCTTATCCTTAATCAGTTTGGAGTTTGCGATATCGTATACCTTACGCTCTTTGTACTCCTGAGATTTACCGTCGTTCCAGTTCTGAACAGGACGATAGTAACCGGTGATACGGCTGTAAACTTCGGTAGCTTCACCACAGTCGGGACAGGTGAACTGTTCGCCTGCAATGTAACCATGGGTCTTACATACCGAATAGGTGGGAGACAAGGTGTAGTAAGGAAGTTTGTAGTTTTCAGCAATCTTCTTAACCAAGTTTGCTGCAGACTTCCAATCAGGCATTTTCTCACCCAAGAATGCATGGAATACAGTACCGGAAGTGTAAAGAGTCTGGAGTTCATCCTGAACATCCAATGCGGTAAAGATATCTTCAGTGTAGCCAACGGGCAGGTGAGAACTGTTGGTGTAGTAAGGAGTACCACCTTCTTCGCCTGCAGTAATGATATCGGGGTAGTGCTTCAAGTCATGCTTTGCCAGACGGAAAGCGGTGGACTCTGCAGGAGTTGCCTCCAGATTGTAGAGATCGCCATACTCTTCCTGATAATCGGAGAGACGTTCTCTCATGTGATTCAGCACATCCTTGGTGAATTCCTGAGCCTTTTCGTCAGTCAGGTCTGCCTTAATCCAGGAAGCGTTCAAACTTGCTTCGTTCATACCAACCAAACCAATGGTGGAGAAGTGGTTGTTGAAGGTTCCAAGGTATCTCTTGGTGTAGGGATAAAGACCAATATCTAACAGTTTGCTGATAACGGTTCTCTTTACCTTCAGAGAACGAGCAGCAATGTCCATCATCTTATCAAGACGCTCATAGAAATCCTTTTCGTCCTTTGCAAGATATGCAATTCTGGGGATGTTAATGGTAACAACGCCCACAGAACCGGTAGACTCACCACTACCGAAGAAACCACCGGACTTTTTCCGAAGTTCTCTTAAGTCAAGGCGGAGACGACAGCTCATACTGCTTACGTCGCTGGGTTCCATATCGCTGTTGATATAGTTGGAGAAGTAAGGAGTACCATACTTAGAGGTCATCTCAAAGAGCAGTTTGTTGTTCTCGGTTTCAGACCAGTCAAAATTACTGGTGATAGAATAGGTAGGAATGGGATACTGGAAGCCTCTGCCGTTGGCATCACCATCGATCATAATCTCGATGAAGGCTTTGTTGATGATATCCATTTCCTTTTGACAATCTTTATACTTAAAGTCCATTTCCTTGCCGCCAACGATACAGTTGAGTTCTGCAAGGTCACCGGGAACTACCCAGTCTAAGGTAATGTTGGAAAAGGGTGCCTGTGTACCCCAACGGCTGGGAGTGTTAACACCATAGATAAAGGATTCAATACACTTTTTAACCTGATCATAGTCCAGATTGTCCACCTTAACAAACGGTGCTAAGTAGGTATCAAAAGAGGAGAACGCCTGTGCGCCTGCCCACTCATTTTGCATAATACCCAAGAAGTTTACCATCTGGTTACAGAGGGTTGCCAAGTGGCTTGCCGGAGAAGAAGTAATCTTACCCGGAACACCGCCTAAACCTTCCTGAATCAACTGCTTTAAAGACCAGCCTGCACAATAACCGGTG
>JAZRCD010000167.1:0-5668 GCA_045635425.1 Ructibacterium sp.
TATATTCCATGGTCGTACCGATAAAGGTCCAATTTTCACCATAGTCATCACTTTTCGCAATTGCCCATCTGCTTCGGGGATACTGATGTTGTCCGCTGACATTGGCGTTATCGTAGGACCATCCTATGTATAACACATTTCTATTTGTCAAATCCTGATCCACATTAAAACAGTTGGTAGATGCAAACATCGGGAGCATTTTAGGTACTGTACTCCATGCATCGGTCTTTTTGTCATAATCCAAAGAGACAACAGAACCATATTCTGAACGGAAATACATCCGACAGTTTCCATCCTCCAGCTCAATCACCTTGGCTTCATGGATTGCACCACCTACATCCTCGGACGTGAAAGTGATCCATTCGTACCAATTCACGCCATCGTCTTCACTACAACAAATGGTAACAGAACCTTCTCTTTCGCTATCGGGATTTGCACGTACAAAATAGATTTTTCCGGATTCGCCTTGATAAACACGATTGCCCGTTGTAGTAACCGGAAGTTGCGCTCCCGAAACGATTCCGATCTGTGTATAGTTCAGTCCATCCTCCGACAGAGCCGAAACAAAAGAAACAGACCCCTCCTCTTTTAACATCTTGATGGAAAGAAATTTCCCGTTCTCTAACTGAACAATATCACAGCCTTGCAATTCATCAACACTTTTTCCTCGCCAACTCTTTCCGGCGTTCTTGGAATAGAGATAGGTGCCATCTCCCACCAACACCAATCCATCATCATTCTCAATCACGTCAAAGGTACTACTGTTAAATGCGAGCGCATCGTTGCCGTTAACAGACAAGAGCGGCTTTGCATCTCCGCGATAATTTACCTTATCAATGTCTGCAACACTTTCAGAGAGTACAAATCCGACTTTTCCTCGGTGCAAGGCAGGACTGTCAAACTCTTCTTCGTAATAACAAATCACTTTCTTCCCGTCAACAAGAAGAGAAATCTCTTTACCTTTATCAATTGCTTTAATTTCAAGAGTCAATCGCATTGTTTGATTTAGAGGAAGATTCCCTTCTGTTTCAAACAAGGTGGTAGTCGATATCGCCTTATCATCACCCTTGGAACCGACAACCTCAAAACGCCCTGTTTCAGCGTTATATCCGATCTTTGCATACTCTTCCTCAATGCCACGGCCGAAAAGGAACCAAAAACCACCCACACACTTAGACAAAGTGACATCTGCAGACAGCGACACCTCTCCGACAAAGGCATGAAGTTCTGCAATGCCTTCCTTCACTCTTGAAGCGTCCAGTTTCATGACTCCTGTTTCTTCACTCACCTCTGCCTCAAGATTGGATATATTCCAATAATCATAACTTGAATTCTCATCCACGCCATCAAAAGCATCATCATACAGATAAATATCCGCACTCCGATTAACAGCAATATAATCAACTGTTCCGTTAACACAGCGAATACCAAGTTCAGGCCTTCCGGTTGCCAGCACTCCTCGGAAAGATGCTAACCATACCCCGTCTCCGTATAGACGTATCATTCCTCCGCCCATCTCGACGCGATAAAACACCTCTCCGTCAAGCATTGAAGCAATTTCTTTTTTCTCAGGTTCTGACTTCTCCTCAAAGACAGTCCATGCATATATCTTTCCGTTTTCCAAACTAATCTTGGAAATATAACTTCCATCGGAAAAAGCAAACTCCGCAGATGTATTCTTTGTTGCAATAAAATCAAGATTATTCCATGCACCCTCACAGGATATAGGATAAACACAATCTTCATCACCGAAATCGCGCTTTATAAAGTAATTCGTTCTTTCCTCCGGAATCGACAAAGAAAAATCATCCACACGAATTCCATTTTCTGAAACAGACTTTTGTAGAACACTCTCTTTTGGCATAAGATAGGAAAATGCCAATCGACCATCGCAATACACCTCAGCAAATGGCCCATCTGTCAAAATTTTAAACGCTCCAATTCCTGCAGAAAAGCGTTCTTCTCCATCTTTTGTTGTACAAATCACTTCGTCAGCCATATGTTTTAACTTAAGCAAATGTGTTCCGTTTCCTACAACTACCGTCGCATCTCCGTTTGTTCCTGACACGCCATAGGAAATTTCATTGGCATAATTTTGACTTATATCCTCTTCGCCTAAATCAGGTTTCCATCTTTGACTGATTTCTTTTAACACCACTCCGCCTTCGCTCTTCAAAGAAACGGTAATGGTGTGATTTTCCTGAGAATAGGGTGTTGTAATCACATAAGGTTTTTTTGAAGTTTCCGCAAGGAATTGTCCGTCAAGAAAATATGCAACACTACTGATTTCATCTCTGTCATCATGAATTTCACCCAGCGATACTTCAAGTTGATTGTTTTTCTGTTTTGCGATTATATCCGCAGAGATAGCATCAGGAATGGTAATGGGAATTTCCATACTTTGCTTATTTCCCACACGTGCCGAGATTCGATATGTTCCCGACCCTAATCCGTTTAATATCGAGGTATAATTCGGGAACTTTCCTGTTGCAACCCGGTTTCCGTAAAGAAGATATTCCACAGAATCCGGTTCAGAACCATCCTGCATCTTTGCAGAAAGATAAATTTCTCCATCCTTCTCCTCTGCCAAAACCTGTATATCATCCGAATAGGTAATTGGTGTATATTTCACCCAATCTACACGAGCTTCTGCGTCCGCACCATATGTACTTGCTGTAAAGAACTGTATCAAAGATTTTCCGGAATCTCTGGAAGGAAGTTCCACATCAGCCACACACTTTCCCTCTACATAGACCCTTGCACGTTCCATGCAATGATAGGTTTGCACCTTGATATCATACCACTTTCTCGGATTCGATAAGTCAATTTCATCCGAAGCATAACTACTGTGAACTGAGTTAATAAAAAGATCGTCCTTGTAAACTCGAACCTGAAAGGCTTTGTTATCAAACTCAAAGGAGATACCACTGCACTCTCCCCACTTGGGGAACATCATTTTGGTTTCAAACACCATATCATCTGGAATACTTTCAATATATCGATAACATCCGGGGGTACCTATTCCTTTGTAAGAACAATAAATATATCCGTTTGTTCTGGTATGTTGCCATGCATTTAACTTCCATGCATCATCCAACGTCGTACTAAAATCGTATTCAAATCCTTCGGGCGCAGGAGAACTCACCGATTCTTCGAACTGAATCGGTTGATTGATTTTGACCCAATCAATCATCATCCCTTCTGCCCCAACCGTATGTAATGGTAATAAAACAGAAAGAAAAACTGAAACAAAAACAGTTAAAATTTTTCGATAATATTGAATCATTTCTTTCTCTCCTTATATATCAAAATCATACAATATCCAACAACATTCCACCAACAAACAAAGTGTCGTTTTATATCATTTTCTCAAACAGGACACTAAAACTTATTCTCCGACCCGAAACTCAATCTTCGCTTTTTCATAGCTCATCGGAAAACCAGTCACTTCTCCCACATAAGTTCCGTCAACAAACATAAAACAACGCCCCTCGTTCTTGGTTAAACGATAAGTGTGGGGATTGTTACCTATTTCAATCGGGAACACTTTCTCTCCAGAAACGGTTACAAATGTTATACTTTGTTCGGAGAACAACATCAGAATTTCCTCTGTTCCCGTGCAAAATCTAACCTTTTCATTTCCGTTAAAATCGTCAATCGTCATGCGCCATTCCACATCAAATGTATCGTCAACAGCATTTTCCAGCCAAAGAACATTCCCATCATCTTCGGAAGGATTAAGGATAAATCCACCCTCCAAATCTGTAACTGCGCCATCTGATTTCCAATCAATTTTTGAGATAGTTGCCTTTGCTTCAGGAGCCATGCCGCCAACACTATTCCATAAGAACACTTTAATTTTAGCCGCACTGTTCTTTGCCGAATACGGAACCGAGGCAACACCCAAGCCTGCTTCTACCGCTTCTGTATGCCACCCGGTTAGCACATCGTTAACATACTCTGTAAAAAGTAATACCTGTTTTTCCGTTTCATTTCGCGTTACCATAGCACGAATACAATCAAAATACTGCACCGGCTTATCCTCTGCTGCTATCTTCGTACTATAACCATCTGTCAGCAGAAGTTTGCTTTCCTGCGTTGGACCACAAATCTTGATGTAATCACAAATCAGTTGGTTCATTAAACCGTCCTCAGTTTTTGGAACCACAAATCCGCTTCCGTCGTTACCACTATCTATTTCTCCCTCTATACCTGAAAAAGCCTGATACCAACGGTTTTCATGATCGGTTCTGGTGTATCCGCTATAGGTTCCGTCCTCATGATGAAAAACTTTCCATACCCGATATCGCTCTCCATCTTCCCCAAAATAAAACGTATCATTGACAGATGCTTTCAAATCATCTGTCTTGTCACCAAACGAAATGGTTATTTTCGCATGGCCATCTGTGGTAACAAAACTTCCTGCGAAGTCAATCCTAACCCGAAATTCCGCATAACCGCCAAGAGGAATTCCGCCAAAATCAATCCAATATACGCCTTCTTCAACTTCTGTGGAAGAAAGATGCAGTTTTGCATCCTTTACCTCACCGTTTTGCAAAGTAAGGTTACTCTGTCTTGTCGGCAGGTTCACAAACTCTTCTCCGTAATACACTGTATTACAATCACTTGGCGTTATTTCTTCGGCAGAATACACCTTGGCCGTGGTATACTGTCTTACAGCACCGATAACACCGCTTCCTGAAATCTTGATTCCAAGATTTTTTTGCGCATCACCCGGATAATCTTTTGTTTCTGCCACAAGATACCAATTTCCGTCAACAGCATTATTTCTTGCCATCACAGCATATCCGCCACTATGATTCCGTTTCACCAGATAATCAATCCATCCCACGCCCGGGAAATTCATTTTTGTTGGTGCAATACCATTTTCTCCGGTGGCTCGATCTCCATATACCGTTGTACCTGTTGCCTCAATGGTAAATTTCGCAAGTCCGTTTTTGTCATTGATTCGAACTGTCAATCCATCCTCTGTTGCCGAAGCAAGTTTGAGTCGAAGAAAAATGGCATCCGTTTCAGAAAGAGGCGCCCAGTTAGTAGTTGGACAAATGTTCCAATCCGCGCCACTTTCCAGACATAGCCCCTCGTCTGTCAATGAGTAACTTCCATTGCACTTCATACCATCTTGAATCACAAAGGATTCATCCATAGACAAATCGTACATTGCTGCAACAGGCGCACCAATTGCATCTTGCAAAGAAGAATCACCCGATTCCACTTGGGTATTGTAAATAACCGCTTTCTGAACAAACCCGTTTCCTGCAAAATACAAACCCGAGTTGTCACTGGTAGAACGTCCGGGGGCAGTCTCAGTCATAATATGCTTCCATGCTCCATCAGTTTGTGCATCTGATTTCGCATAATACATAACACCGGATTCCGTCTTGTCTACCAGATACTCCACCCAATCAAGTCCTGGGCGGAACTCGGAATCAAGAAAGCTGTATGTTCCACCGGTTTGAATTCCCGTAGGAGATATTGTCATGGAATACATCTGTCCGGTCGCACTACTCAAATCCTGAATATAGAGATGAACCAGGCCACTTTCTACTCCGGGCTTGGCGCGGAAAAACACCACTCTTCCCTCGTCTATGGACGACCATTTCATCTTGGGAACATATCGCCAATTTGACGTCAAATTCGGGTCAGG
>JAZRCD010000168.1:0-9146 GCA_045635425.1 Ructibacterium sp.
AACCTTGGTAAATTCTGCTTCGGTTGCTTTCTTCATGTACACATCGTAACCACCGGTTGAACTGTCACCGGTTGTATTGGCGGTAATCATAACATCGTTCCACTCGGTACCGGGAACGTAGTCAACCAACTTGGTTACCACTCTCTGTCCGCCGCCGGCTTCGCCACCATCATAGATGGTTAAGCCCGTGGTGGAAATATCCATGTAGGTTCTTTCCTGACCCCACACTCTGGGAGACTGCTGATTCAGTGTACCTCCCTCCTTCAGCTTAAAACTGAAGCTATAGTTTTTGGTAACGCAGAGAGGAGACCATCCATTGTACTTACTGGTAGGTCTGTAACGCAATACAGCCGCCGTTGCAGGGAAGATCGCACCCATTTCACTGTCAAAGGTGATGCCATCTCCCACATTCATGCCATCCTGTGTTGCATCAAAGGTTCCGGTAAATTCCAGATTCAATGCTTCCCAATCTGCATCTGCCGTTGCGGGATCTGCGTACGCAGTACCCAAAACCTTTCCGATCGCACTACGAAGCTCGGTGGTAATACCGGGAGCCGCAGTACTTGCGCTAACCAATGTCATTGCGGGAAAACAGGTTATCACCATCATCACGCATAACAAGGTTGCTAAAATTCTTTTGGTTTTCATCTTACGAATCACTCCTTTTGATGAATTTTTAATATGTGTTTAATTATAATTTACTAGGTTATATGTTATCATAGAAACTACCTCGAGAAAAGGACCGAACACTTCATTTTTAGGTTCGTTTCTGACATAATGAAAAGGCAGAAAAAACTTTTAAACTTTTTGCTTTTTGGGCTCGCGCTCTACCTCCCCCATTTTGTAACATTATTTTAACACAATCGACGAAAAAGGTCAACTACCGATTGTGCTTTTTTATAAACATATTATGCTTTTCCAGGAAAACTCTGTTCACTTTTCCATCAATAACCCGAAGAACATTTTTCTCCTCTTTCTCCTTCCCAAACCAACGACTCCTATGCATAATCTGCAAAGATGAGAAAAAAAGTCTATTACCATCTCAATACTAACACAAACATATTTCAAAGTCAACTCATTTGAGGTAATGTTTTTAACTCAAAAGCGGTAGACTAAGGATAATAAAGCACTGTGGAGGTGGGAGTCTTTGAATATTGGAGATGCAGTTCGGCTTCGCATTTTGGAGTTATGCAAAATGCAGGGCATTACCGTTAACAAACTGGCTACGCGAAGCGGTGTGACCCAATCCACCTTGAGTAATATTACCGGCGGGCGAAACAACAGCGCCACCATTTCCACCATTAAAAAATTATGTGACGGGTTGGAGATTAGCATTCTGGAGTTCTTCTCCTCCCCTTTGTTTGAGCATTTGGAACAGGAAATTAAATAAAAAGAATCCCAATCTTTTCGATTGGGATTCTTTTTTTATAGTTCTGTGGAGAAATAATCCAATGCAAATCGGATGCTTGCTCTTTGCACCTTACTCCATCTCTCATAGGGACTGATGATTTTGGTACCCAACTCCTCTTCTACAAAAAGGCCATAGGCTTTTGCAAAAGCATCAATATCCACGAAGTATCTTCCATCCTTGATGGTGACACTTTCTGCATGGAAGGTGGTTTCGTCATCCATTACCTTGAAGATTAGGTTACCCTCATCATTCACGCCCATGGAAGCACCCACATAAGACGCCGCAACATCTGCCGCCAGATAGTTGTCAAACGCCACTCCGTCTACTCTGCGGTTTCTCAAAAGAGCATTGCCGCCTGCCGGATATACTGCCAGCGTTCTTTCCGCCTGAGCCGTGGACACGGCGCGGGTGTTTTCTGCCTGTTCAGGATATTTCAAATGAATCTGCTCGAACCGATTGGTTCCAACCTGGGCATCCTTAGGCACGGTAATGATTCTTCCACCGGGCAAGGAACTGCTGAAATCATCCGTAGAGAACGCCTCTGCAACCACCAGGTTTTCCGTGATGTTCAGGTTCAGGTTCATCATACACCCGGGAACTCCCACGTGGTTGTTCTCGTAAAGAGTACCTAAAACCTGCCACGTCTTCATACTATCCGAACTCTTTGCCAAGGTCCAACGGGTTCTGGGGTACTGACCTTTACCACTTAAGTTATCGTTATCATAACCGAACACGGCGTAGACTGTCTGAGGGTCGTAGGGGTCTACTTCGATATTGTAGCAGTTCTCGGTAGACAAGAACGGCGTCGTATAGATATGCTCGGTATCAAAGGTCTTACCTCGGTCATAGGACTTGATATAGCCGATATATCCCAAGGAAGTTCTACCGAAGAGGTAAACACTGCCATCCGCCAGTTCCAGCGGAACAACCTCACAAAAGACACTGCCGGCAGGCTCGTTGTTTCCACTACCGATTTCGGTGCTCTTAATCAAGGTTTCACTATCGTTCCATGTGCGACCATTATCGTCACTGTAGAACACCTTGAGCCAATGCACCCACTCGGTAGCAACCTCGGTCTCACAAGCGGCGTAGATTCTGCCGGAGGGGCCCTGCTTCACACGATTCTGCATGGATGCATGGTTGAGTCCGATATGGTCTTCTTCCGACACCTTGTCGGTGCCAACACGTTCATAGGTCTTGCCTTGATCCTTGGAGATATAGGGGATAAAATTCCGATAGGTTCTTCCGTCGTCGCCAATGTACTGCACCTCGGATTTGAGGGCTAGCACTTCTCCATTTTGCAAGGTAATAACATCATCGCTCATAGGCGTAATCTCTGTGGCTTTCTGGAAACTTCGACCGCCGTCAGTGGTTTTCCAAGCCGCTGTCCCATGGGTCAGGACAAAGGAATCGTTTCCTAAGTCTATCATATCCATAGTCGCATTGTCACACCATACGTCACGGGTATCTACCACCACTTTGGCATCGCCACGGAGGGAAAGATTATCCACATAAGCTGTGCCATTGGTCAGAACAAATCCTGCTCTTCCTCGGTGATTACTTGAATCGGCCTTGGAAAGAATCTCCGCTCCGTTCAGGAAGAGTGTTACCTTTTTACCGGCATCCTCCTGCTGAACTTCCACCGACAGTTTCACAAACTCACCTACGGGGAATTCTCCTGCTTTAGTGGCCGTTGTGGTCTTACCTTTGTCGTAGTCAACAATTTCAAACTCACCGGTTTTGAAATTGTAACCTGCCTTGGAGTAATAATGATACACCGGATGATTCAATGCGAACCAGAAGCCATCGGTTCCTTCGATAACCTTAACATCGGCACTTAAGGAAAACTCTCCCAAGGATGCCGTAATATCAGCAATGGCATCTTCCTGATTGGTAGCGCTGAGCATCAGGTACTGAAGATCAGGATCGATGGTCATAGACATATTATCCTGCAGGCGCCACTGGGTTGCAGATGCAAATTGGGTGTCCCCTGAAAAATCATCCTCGTAGAAGTATACATCCTTATTGTCACCAACGCAGAGGAATTCAAAGCCATCACCCTCTGTCACATCGACTGCCAAGGTTCCGTTACCTACCGTTGGAACACTACGGAAACTGAACACCCATCTGCCGTTGGCATAAAGACGGGTCATACCTACCGCCGTCTCGGCACGAAGGTATACTTTTCCATCCTCATTGGCCCAGTCACTAAGATTTCCTGCTTCTTTGCGGAAGGGGTCGGTAAACTCGATTTTAGTAGTCCACACATAGACCTTTCCGTCCTCTATCTGTAAATCGGTACGGTAATACTCATCATTGAGCACCAAACGCCCCTTGTCATTTACATCCAGAACCACATCCATCACATGGTAGTTGGGTAAATCTCCCAAATCATATACCGCCTTGGCTGTTACGTTGTTCATGGCAAAATAGTTTGCCCGATCAGGCGATGCCACAATACTTTCTTTGGAGATGGTCAAACCGTTGCCGACGAAGGATTTTGCAATCTCCTTGGTCATAGGCATAACATAAGAGAACACCATCTGTCCGTTTCGATACACTTCAGCAAAGGCGCCATCGGTAACCACAAGGAAGTTGCCGAGACCCTTATCATAGGTCATCTCACCTTCATCGGTCAGGTAGGTAACTCCATCTTTGGTGTGGGTCATCTTCAGTTGATGTCTGCCATTGGAGAAGTTCACTTCAGCCGTTCCGAATTCTCCGTCCACACTATAACGAACCTCGTTGGCAAAGTTCTCGGATGCCTGAGTCTGAACCTGCTTGCTTTCAAATTTCTTAGCACTCTCATAAACCACAACACCTGCTTTGTCATAGCAGATTGCCTCTAAGGTGTGTTGCATGGGAGACAGAGCCGAAAGGCTCATTTCATAATAGGGAGCCGTCTCGCTGGTGGCAACCACCTGCCCGTCCAGACGGTACTCCACCTTAGTAACCTGAGAACCTTTATCAAAGAACTCCAGATTCGCAAAGAAGTTGCCGTAATCGTCCTGACTGGTTTGCACCTCTGCCAGAACACCGGGAATCACTTTGAAAATGCGAGCTTCTGATTTATGATTTTCACCGTACTCCGCAGTGATTTCGTAAGTTCCTGCCGGGAGACCCGGAATTTCCGCCTGATAATCCGGCGCCTTACCGGTGGCGATTACCTTGCCATTGATTTTATAATCCACCGAAGGGATTTCTCCCTGCTTTTCTTCTTCTACATGAGACGCCAGCCGAATCTTCTCATCTTCTAAAAATTCTGCGCCTGTCATGGGTTTTTGGAGTTTAATATCCTGATGTTCCAGTTCCACCTTGAACCAATCTACACTCAATCCGGAGAACATACCCAGATTACCATAGGTAAAGAGATAAAGTTCACCTTTGGTATAGGGGCCGTCATTTGCTCCGGCTTCTTCTACACCGGTAATGGGCTTACCATCAATGAACAACTGGTTCTTGGTACCACCATCTGTCACCTGAACCTTAAACTCATACCACTTTCCCTCTTCGAATTGGAAAAGTTCGCTTCGTTTCTGGCCGTGAGGGGTGTGGAACTCGATAAAACTTGTGTACATATAGGCACGGAAAGCACCGGTAGGCCAAGAAACAATGATACCCTGCTGTTCACCAAAATCCTCCACCCGATACCGTGCGGTTAAGGTAAAGTTCTGTCCCTTCTCCAAGTTAAAAGGCACGTATGCAGAACGTTGCTGAAGATCCAGTTTGTTCATACCGTGCAACATACCGTCTTTGATTTCCCATGTTTCACGAAGGGTCCAATCTTTGTATTCCTCCGGATCTTCAAAGTCCATATAGGTATCTCCGCTAGGCAATGTTCCACCAAGGACTTTTTCTTCCGTTACTTCCACATTTTCAGTTCCTTCCGCTTTTGGCATTCCGTTGTACTTGTTAAACACCAGATTGCCGAAAGAAACCGAAGAGGTTCCTGCACTGGTGCCATAGGCAACCAATTCGATTCGGCCGGGAGACTGGGTATTCTTTTCTGCAGAAACGTGTCCTGCATAGTATCCGTCAACATAGAGAATTCCCTCATATCCACCATTGGTAATCAACCGATAGTGATGTTTTTCGTATCCGATATCATAGATAATTCTTTTGGATTCAAAGTTGGTTGAAGCCGAATATCCACGATACCAGATGTTATCCAGATTGAAATGGATGTAGAACCGATATGCACCGGTATAGATTTCTATGTGCTGTTCTCCGTTATGCTTGAGAATCTGCGCATCAAACTCCATATCAATCTTTCCACCATTGACCTCGGGGATATTATTACGATAAGCATGACCAAAGGTTTCCCCCGGCGCAGATGTTAAGATAAGGGTATCTCCCTTAGATACGACATCACCACTCTTGGTAAAACTATCGTGCCAAGACATACTTGCCGCCGATACCGTTGCTCCAAAGGAGGCAAACAAGGTAAGGGTGATACAAACAACCGTAAAAACAGAGATGAATTTTTTCATTGTTTACGCCTCCTCTATAATCAGTATATATTCCAGATAACCGCCACGTCTTACACAAGTTACCGCCTTTTGGTTGGTATCTTTATCCATGGTGTAGGTTACCATATCCTTTACACTACCCTGACGGATTTCCATCTTTCCGCCCACCGTCTTACAAACGTAGATCTTGGTGCCGTTGTTCCGATAGTTGTGGAACTCATTGCATGCCTCTACCCCGTCATTATCCTCCTTCACCGAGGTGGTGTGAGAGAACACATTGCCGTCATAGTGATATAAAGTTCCGTACGACACACGGTAATTGTAATAAAGATTATGATATCCACCCGTACCGCCTCGGGTTGCTACACGGGTCTGGTCCTTGCCAAGACTCTTGTCAAACATCACCGATGCCGCCAACATGAGGTTTTTGTCATTGACTTCTACCTGAATCACATCACCCACATCAATATCGGTTCGAACCTCCGGAGGCATAGTAACCGTCTTGGAATAGTTCGGATGAGCAAGATCCACTTTGCGAACGATGTTGCCATCCTCATCCATGGTGTCATAGATATCCGTTACGATACAAGGAGGATTGGATTGAACAACGCTGTCTACCGCCTTGTCGTAAACCACCACATATTTGGCAACCTTGTTGTAAGGATCCAAGTTAAAGGCTTCTACCACGGGGTAATATCCGTCGATGATTTCTTCACGGAACCCTTCTGTCTCGTCCCGATCCACCTGCTGAATCCGAAGAGCTTGGTAGATATCACTTGCCGTAAACACCATTTCGGTTCCTGCATTGTTATAAAAACTATGGGGCGCGGAGGCAAACGCCAATCTTCTTACCTCAGAAACGCCGGTCTTTGCAGGTTGCAAAGAATCTTCTGTTTCATAATCGGATTCGTAAATCATGGTGTCCAGATGGGTCAGTTCCCCTGCATCATTCAGGCGGAATCGAACGGGCTGAGCATAGGGGAAGTCTGTATCTCCCTGCTGCATACGATCCAGATCATTCAAGCCGTTTTTGTCCACTTCACCCAATTCCATATCCTCATGATAGGTACGAAGACTATTGGCAATCAGCAACCGTTCCAACATGGCATCTACCTTGGTATACTTGATTTCATCCAGATAGATATTGGACGCTGCCACGTACTCTTTTAACATGTAGTTACGATCAACCACCCGAATAGACAACTTTCCGTTGAAGCCACCACCCGCATTTCTTGCGCCGGTCAGGTAACCAAACTGATAACTGTCATTGGAGGCGTGGAGAATTACCGCCGCCAAATCCTTATCAGGATAAACCGAAACCGTTTCTCCGATACGAACTGTTTCATCTATAACAGTTCCGCTGTTGATGGTATATTCCTTGCCTGCAACGGTAATCTTATCCTTCAAAAATGCCGTAACCTGACCTGTTACACAGGTTTCAATCCGACTCATGGAAATCTTACGGATTCCCATTGTATTCTTACTGCTCTGAACCCGAAGCACATCACCGGTTACCAAGGTTCCTACATTGATACGTCCATAAGGACCTGACATAATAATCTCGTTCTTTACATCTTTACTACCGATAGAAACCTTGGGATATTTGCCGTAGAGAATCTGATTTTCCTTATCCTGACTGTCATAAACCACATATTCAAACGAATCAATCACAATCACATCATAAACATCATCGTCATTGTTATCAATCAGGGTAACGGTTCCCGAAGGAGGCTTCAAATCCTCCTCGGTTGCAGTAGGATAGGCAACGCCATTTAAAATGGTGTCATGGGCCGCTACCAGTTTATAGCCTTTCTCCTTAGCACCAACCCAATACTTCAACTGACCCTCGCGAATACCGATAACATCGGTTCCATCGATGGTTACGATGTTGTTCCGTTCTTCGTCGGGGTAGATATATTCAATATCCTTTGCGGTGGAATCTCCCTCTCGCTTACTGTAGAATACTACATATTTACCAAGCAGAGTTTCATCATCATAGCGGAATAAACGATTCCCAATCATGATTTCGCCTTCGGGGATATTGATATCAGGTTTTATCAAGGTGGTGTATTGTACACCCTCTACGATACCTTCTTGTCTTACCAAACCGTGATACCGCTCCATGGCAAGATAACCTTTTTGAACTTTATAGGCTCTCTCTTCTCCGTAGGTTGTAGGCTCCAGCATTTCTGCCATCAGAGTGTTATACGCCATAGAAAGCGCCTCTCCATAGGTAACTACGCCATCCATTACCACCCCATCGGTTACACCTGCTTCCCGTGCGGTACGAAGATAACCCTCAAACTGACCGACTTCTTTATAACCCAATATCACAGAAAAGATTTTGCTTGCCTCTTCTTCTGTAATGCCGTCATGGGGGCGGAAATAGCCGTTACCGTCTCCTGAGAGAACCCCCTGCTGAACCAGACTATGAATTGCACCATAGTAGGGACTTTTCGCATCCACATCATAGAACTTGGTGCCATCCCCTGTATAGGAAGGAAGATTCATCACTTGAGCCGCCATTACGGCCAACTCGCCACGATTGACACTTTTGTGATAATCAGGAGCATCCTCCGACACAATTTCAAGATGCCGAAGCAATCCTTCCTGACCATCATTTAACATACTGCCGCTTTCCACAGCAGAAACCCCAAGTCCTGCTGAAAGCATGGTTGCCAAAAGAGTAACGGCAACGAGGGCACAAATCATCTTGTTATATTTCTTCATTGCCTTTATCTCCTTTCTGCCATATAGTTATAGATTCTGTAAATAGCCACCGCAGACTCTGCACGAGTTGCAGAAGCATCGCCTGCAAAACAATTGTTTCCCACACCGTTCATCAGTTCTGCTTGTGCAAGCAAATCAACACTTTCTCTTGCATACTGAGGAATGGTATTAAAGTCTGCAAAGACAAAAGGCGCAATGGTTTCTTCCACTTGGATTCCCTGATGATCCAGAATCCGCTTGATGATAACTGCCATGTCTGCTCTTGTAATCTGTTGACCGATACCGAAGTATTCTTCACTCATGCCATTGACGATACCAACCTGATATGCCATTGCCACATAGTCGTAATACCACGCATCTTTATCCACATCCAAGAAGGAAACATCTCCTATCGCCTTGTTGGAAATTCCGGCCGCTTGCAACGCCATCTTCAGGAACTCCTCACGAGTAACCGCCCGATCGGGTGCAAAGGTGCCGTCTCCGTTTCCGTTAACGATTCCCATATTCAGCAGAGCCAGAATGCTTTCTTCTGCCCA
>JAZRCD010000169.1:0-6380 GCA_045635425.1 Ructibacterium sp.
TGGAACCACCGCCACCGGTAACCATAACCACATGACCCTTCAAATCCTGTTCAATGGCGCTGTTATCCAACACCACCATATCCCGACCGAGCAGGTCCTCCACCTGAACCTTTCTGAGAACCTGAGTAGAACTCTTGCCCTCCAAAGTTTCAGCAAAACCTACAACTGTCTTCAAATCACAGTGCGTCTCCGCACAGCGGTTCAGGATTTTCTTCTTCTCCTCTGCTGTTGCAGTAGAGATGGCAAAGATGATTTCATCGGGACGATGCCGGTCACAAATGCTTTGGATTTTTTCTGTTCCGCCCAGTACTTCCGCACCCAGAATCAAACTATTCTTTTTTCTGTTATCATCATCTACAAAGCCGATGATTTTATAGTTCAGACTCTCATTGCTCAAAATATCTCTTGCAAGAGATACCGCCAGGTTTCCTGCACCTATAATCAGGACACGCTTTGCTTCTTCGTTCACATCCGCACCACCGGAAATAGAAATCAATCTCCGAACGGCACGAATTCCCATTCGAAGACTTATAATCTCCATGGGCGAAATCAGAGCCGCAATCACACCGATACGAAACGGTGCCATCGAAGTGGTAACTTCAGGGGGAATCGCACAAACCAAGATCAAAAAGAAACTGGCAACAAGGCATGCACCCAAGATACGACAATACTCTCTGGTTCCTGCATAAATCCAGCAAATACGATATCCGCCTACCAAGTGGATGGCTCCAACAAAGATCAGAACACTAATCACCATATAAATGGCGCGTTGGGTAAGTTCTGTACTGACATCCATCTTTCCAAGGAAAGCTGCCACTGCGTAAGTAATCATAATCATCAGGATATCTGCTATTAAAAGAATCCGATTTCTTGTAATACGCCACAATAATTCCATCTTAATTACCTCCCAATAGTTTCAGCAAAAACAACTTTCTTTGATCGGGATATCAACTTCTCAACATCCTCTTCTCCAAGTTTATCACGAACAACGTCCATCGCTTCCGAAAGATTCGGTTTCCGATTGGTAGTATTGTGACAATCCGAACTCAACAACTGAATTCTTCGTTTTTTTATCATCTTAATCCCTTTATGGCAGGTAGAACGTTGCAAAAGCATTGCCGCATTGGATTGTATCAAAATACCCTCATTCTGCAAAATGGGAAGTATTTTTCTGTTTTCTCTGGGTCCGATATAACGTTCTACATGAGCAATCACAGGCGTAATATTTTGTTCCGCCATTAACTTGCGCATGTCGATAACAAAAGCCGAATCCCAAACGCCCTTTAACGTCTCAACGAGCAGATACCGCCCGTTACCCAGACACAACTTTTCAATCTCTTCAACATGGCTAAGTCCAACACCGCAATAAAGCACCTCCGCACCCAACAACACTTGCGGAACATCCATTCCCTCTATTGCATCCATCAAATTTTGATAGGTTTCTGCTCGCCGCTTCAAAAATCGTTCTATCGAATCTTTGCGCATATCAAAGTGGGGTGTCGCAACTACTGTTGTTACCCCTGAATCGCGCATCATGGTCAACATCTCAATTGATTCTTCTATACTTGCGCTACCATCATCCATTTTGGGAAGAATGTGTGCATGTAAATCAATCATGTTTTTCGTCTCCACCCGGCATATAATAGCCATAATACTTACTATAGTAACGACCATAGTACCGACCATAACGTCCATAATAGCGTCCGTAACGACGATATCTGTTGTACCGGTACTTTCTTCCGTTTTCATCCTCGATTTCAGCGTTATTCAAAAGAATACCTAAAATCTTAGCTTTTACAAAGTTAAGCTGATTAATGGCTTTTGCCACATCATTTTTTGACGCCTTTTGCTGATTGGCAACCAACAAAACTCCATTGGCTGATGCCGCCAGAACCGATGCATCCGTTACTACATTTACAGGGGGAGTGTCCACAAAGACATACTCATACCGCTCTGCCAATGTCTGCAACACTTCCTTCATACCGCTGGATGCCAGCAACTCGGAAGGATTGGGGGACATATCACCGGAATAAATGATATCCAGGTTCTGATACTTGCTTTTTCTAATTGCCTCATCCAATGTATTCATCTTAACCAAAACGTTGGTAAGACCCGGACTACCTTTTTCGCCACACAAACGTGCTACATTGGGACGACGCAAGTCACAGTCCACCAAGCATACCTTAGCACCGGTTGCCGCAAAAGAAATCGCTGTGTTCAAAGAACTTGTTGTCTTTCCTTCTCCCACACCTGCACTGGTAACCAAGATAACTCTGCTCTGGTCAGCAGGCAAAGAGAACATCAAATTAGTACGCAAGGTTTTGTATGCTTCCCGAACATAAAACGGCGTCTTACTTCCAAGCACACGTTCTTCATTGCGAACCTCTTGAATTTCCTTCTTTTTCTTTCTTCTCAATCTCCAAAAATTATTCTCTTTTTTCTCTGTTGCAGCGCCCATTTTTGCCACTCCTTCTCATTCTATCTTGATGTGGGAATCGTCATGATGCCATATCTTCCCACTTTGATACTTATAAGTTATAAAATTATAACATTTTTACACCAAAACGTCAAGTATTTCCGCAGAACTTCTTGCACCAATCTCGTTTGGATTTTTTGGCATTTTTACCAAAAAAAGGTGTGGTAAATCAGTAAGACTGACCTACCACACCTTCATTGCTTACAAAACAAGACATTATGTCCCAATCTTTAACTTTAGTCGTTGTACATCTCCATGGTCTTGCAAATATCGTCAAAGTTATTACAGTGACCGTTCTTAACATAGAGATACGAAGTGGTCATACCACTAATCAAACAACTCTTAATATCCAATTCACCCAGAAGGCCTGCACAGAAACCGGAGTTGAAGTTATCACCGCCACCGGTGGTCTTTTTGGGACTGTCGCAGAGAATACCCTGCACCTCAACCTCGCCACCATCATAAACCGCAGCAGAACTATCTACCGGATGAATCACAACGGTACCGATACCGGAGAATTCCTTGATGGCTCTTGCGATGGGCAGAGAACCTTGATACTCTCCTTCACAAAGGATGCCGTGCATTACCATTGCCTCACTCTTGTTAAGACCAAGATAGGTGGGTGCATACTCACTGTACTTACCGAACATTTTCAGTGCCGCCTTGATTTCTTCCGGTTGACGCTTTGCACAATCGGCAATATCAATGTAAATCTTTCTGTCCTTCTTAGCAAGCCGCGGCATAACCAGTTCCAGGAATTTCTCGTAAATTTCATGGAAGTGTACCAGATAACTCCAGTTCACCAAGGTGATGATATCTGCCTTTTCAAAGTATGCCACCATATCGTCGATACTGAACCGTTCAATCAGGTCTGCCCAGCGCATACGACTAATCTTGTCCACATCGCTCATGATGATTTTTCCGTCACCAAACTCGAACACATAGGAATATCCGGGTTCGCTGATGGTAATGGTCTTACAGTTAGGATTCAAATCAAACACAGGATTCTTTTCAGGATAACCCATAGCACCAATACAGGTACAGGAAACACCCATGTTTGCAAGACCGTTGGCATAGTGAGGGCCACAGCCGCCAAAGTCGGTATTGGTAATCATCAATTCGATGTTACCGCTTCTGCCTGCCAAACTGGTAATCCGCTCACCAAAGGTATCAATGGTGGGGAAGTATGTACAATTATTTTCGTCCTCACGGGTCTTAACGGGACGGATCATCAGGTCCACAAAGCCGTCAAATCCGACACATACGGATTTGCCCTGAATCAGCTCTTTTTTCGAAGCAAACTGCTGAGAATAATTCATAAAAAGTTCCTCTCAATTCACAAATATTGTTATTATTATTTATAGCATAAAAAAACTGTTATGTCAAGAATCTTTCCCTGTTCTCAAAAGCCGAATTTCAAGTTCGAATTCCGCTCTTTTTTCCGTTTCAAAGGTGAAATCTACGGCATAAACCTTGCTCTTTTTCCCTACCACATTGCTGTTGTCAATATGTTCAAATTCCTGAATCAACAGATGGCATTTCTCATTGTTCATGCATAGCTCCACGTCACCAAAGATAACGACATCCCCCTCTACCGTTGGGTGATAACCCGTGACAAACCGCTCCGTAACAGAATGGCTGCCCTCTTCAAACAAGAAGGAATCCCGTATGGTTACCGACTCCTCTTTGCAGAGAATCGACCGTTCCAAAACGGATAACTCTTGAAGCGGATATGCGGATTCAAAACGGATTTTTGCACCATCCTCTATCTGCTCTATCTCGCCATGATAATTTTCTCCCCATGCCTGAGCAACACCATCAATGATGGGAACACTATGCCCCTGCGAACCATTTCCAAACACCTGATACCGATACTGCGGATCAAAGTTGTGGATGGTATACAGGGACGGGCCAATATCTGCCAGTTGTTGTCCGTTTTCGGTCACCAAGTGAAAACTTCCCACATCATTATGATTGTGAGGTTCGTCATTGTGCCCCGCTTTTGCCGCCAGAGCGTACCCTTCCTTTTTACAAATAAACCATCCTGCATCCGGCGCGTAAAAGGAAAAGTCCTCTTCTTTTTCTTTTACTTTTTCTTCCAGATAGTCAGGATTAAAATACAACATTATCTGTTCGAAAATCTCCCACCATTTCAAGTGTTCATCCAACTTCTCAGCAGAGAAACCATGGCACTCCACGGGCAAAAGATTCACGTCAGGAAAACATGCATGAACCAGATGTCCCACACAGATGGGACATTTGGTTTCAGGGTAACTGTCCGAGAAGGAAACACTATAGGTTCTTTTTAAATATGCCACATTTAAGAACCGAGCAATGTCATGGATTCTTTCCCGCCGGAAGTAATCTTCCTTTCCTTGAGTAAACTCCTGCAGGCATTTGGCATAATGCAGAAAATTGCCGAACACCGTCCAGTATCCGACCCCCTCTAAGCAGACACCCTCTTGACTGAAAGATCGCAGATAATTCTCCATTCCTGCATCCAAACGAGGTTTCAATTCCCGATACTCCTCAGGAAACTCCAACATAAAAGCAATTCCAAGGCAGCCAATACAAGTAGCCGCCCAGTTACTGGGTTTGGTCTCCCACCACCATTCTCGTTTGGGGAAAGGAATCAAATATCGTCTTTGGATTTCGCAATGGATTCTCTGCTTGATCATTTCATCCAGACGATCACCCAACCAATGGCTTGTTTCCGCCAGCTTGGCCGCCATTGCAGAGCCACCAAGACCGATTTCCTGAAATGCCACATCTTTAATATGGTCCATATGGGCAGCACGCTCCCATGTGAAATCATTACAGATACTCCAAATCAGTTCCTGCAACTCCTCCAGATAGGTTTCTTCCTCAGGATAAATCAGGGCAAGGAACAATAGCGCATGATAATATTGTTCCCGTTCAAAATAGGCTCCGTCCGAATCAGTGCGAAGTCCCGTTTTCCAGAAACTTGTAAACTCGCCATAGCCAATGGTACGGCGTTTGCTTGATTTTTCATAGTTTCGTTTCAGACAATCAACGATTGGCTGATATCTCTCGTCTTCCCGAAATTTCTTCCAAAATTCGTGATTAATCGACTGGGTAACCATATCCCGCACCTGCCTCGCAAAAGTATGTTTGTATCATAACACATCTAAGCCAAAAGTCAAGTGCATCTCTTCCCTTTTTCTTCTGTGTCCTCACATGCAAAAACGGAGTGATTCCACCCAAAATGGGTCAAAGCACTCCGTCTATCTTCTTAAAGCGAAAGGATTTCATATTTCTCTAAAACTCTTTGGGACATCCTCGGGAACCCATTCTTTTTTCCCGTTGTTCACTCGTCCCAGAAAGGTGGCTTTTTCTCCACCATATGCGTGGTACGGAAGAAAATCAATCCCTTGACAATTGGCAAGCTCACTCTTTAATTTTTTCAAATTTTCAAAGTGGATTTTGTCATGATTGACTCCATTGACGACAATACATCGCAAACGCGTTTTTCCGCCCAGAGCATCAACTTGTTTGAGATTCGATAAAATAAGTTCATTTCCGCAACCGGTATACGCCTTGTGCCTTGCAGAATTGGTATCCTTCACATCCCACAAAAATAAATCCACCAACGGAACAATCTGTGGAATCAATTCAGGAGAAAACTGCCCGCAGGTTTCCACTGCAGTAGAAATCCCCCTATCCCGACACTCTTCTAAAAGGTCCAAACAACCCTCGCTCTGCCAAAATGGTTCTCCGCCGGAAAGGGTCACGCCACCGGTAGAACCATAGAACGCACGATCCTTTTCGATTTCCTCTACCAGTTGTTCCACACTCATAGCCTGCCCGCATAAGTCAAGAGCTCCTGTAGGACATACATCCGCACATCCTCCACAAACCATGCACTTTTTTCTATCCAAAACAT
>JAZRCD010000170.1:0-5325 GCA_045635425.1 Ructibacterium sp.
AACACCTTGACCGGTGATCCTAAGACCACAAGATGTTTTTCGTGGGAAGCTATCCCTGATTATGATAACATGGTGATTGAGTTTGCAAAGGGAAGTGCTTTATCCAATGCGATACAGAAAAGGGCAGATTATAAAGAAGAAGCGGTGGTATATAACTACCACGTCACCAATCCGGAGACGAAAGTTTCTTATTATGATAATATGCTTTTTTATCACGTAAATTTAGAAGGTCTGGAGCCCGGTACTACCTATACCTATCGGATTGGTGATACCAAAAAGAATGTATGGAGCCCGTCCTATACCTTTGTTACCGAAGGGGATAGCAAGAGTGGTTTTTCTGTGATTGCACTTGCGGACACACAAGGAATCAATGCCAATGATTTCAGTTACAGCAGACGAACCATCCAAGCGGCACTTCAGGAGTGCAATGATCCGGCGTTTGTTATGAATCTTGGGGATATTACCGAAAATGCCATGTGTGATGATTGGTGGAATATGTACTTTGAAGCAACCGAAAGCTTCAGTAAAACCGTTCCTTCGGTTACGGTGGTCGGAAACCATGAAACCAGAGCAAGCGGATTGAAGTATTATAATCTGCATTTTCGAAATCCTCAAAATGGACTTGGATTGGCAACCGGATATGACACATCTTTGGTGAATAAGTACGACGTAGAGGTTTTGAAGGAACTGGATAATACGGTTTATTCCTTTGATTACGGCGATGTTCATTTTGCGGTACTCAATACGGGAAGTGATTGGATGAAGACAACCCACGTCATTGATTTGCAGACGGAATGGTTGAAAGAAGATATGAAAAACACGGATAAAAAGTGGAAGGTGGTTCTGATGCACATTCCCATTTATCCGGCTACCACCAATGGAAATGTTATTCCGGATCATCTATATGCGGTGATGGATGAATGTGATGTGGATATGGTGCTTTCAGGACATGACCATATTACCCTGCGAACCAAACCGCTCAAAGGAAATCAGCCGTATATGGGTGGTGATGCAGGGCAGGTGAGTCATAAAAACGGAACTGTCTATTCTATTTTAGGATGTGCAGGCATCGGCAGACAGAAGTTTGAAAGCCTCCCGTCCGATGATTGGGTAGAGGTGGTGAAGGAGACGGCGTGGAATAATCCCACCTATAATATCATCTCCTTTGATGCGGATTCCATCAGCGTTCTTTCCAAGGCCCTGGACGGCACCGTTCTGGATCGGTATGTTTTAACAAAATAGAGATTGTAAATTTTCATAGAAAATAGTATAATGAACCATAAGGAAGGCGTATTTATGAAAATGTTGAAAAAAGTCTTGTTGATGCTTGTTGGTTTGATGGTTATGGCGGTGGCCATGGCGTTCTTGTCTGCGGCAGGATTGGGAATTTCTCCGGTACAATCTTTGTCCTATGTAATTTCCTGCAAGTTCCCTGATGTGATTACCTTTGGAACCGCATCTGCCATTTGGAACCTTGTTCTTGTGGCGGTACAAATCCTGCTTCTGCGCAAGGAGTTTCGTCTTTGGGAGTTGTTGCAGATTCCCCTGACTCTTTATTTTGCAGTGGTGATTGATCTGGCAAAAGCGGTTATTACTCTGTCTCCGGCTGGAATGACCGGTCGGGTTGCAGTGATGCTTTGCGGTGTTGTAATCCTTGCCTTTGGTATCTTCCTGACAGTAGAGGGAAATCTGGTCATGAACTCCGGCGAAGCAGCGGTGAAGGCCATTGCCTATAAGACCAAGAAGAATTTCGGAACTATCAAGGTGTTCTTCGATAGTGGGATTGTCCTGATGGCAATCATTGCATCCTTTGTGTTCTTTGGTGAATTCCGTTGGGATATGGTGGGAATCGGCACTTTGTGTTGTGCCTTCCTGACCGGCTTTGTTATCAAAGGGTTTGGTAAGTTGAAGGGATGGATTAAGAAATGAGTTTTAATCGCACGCAGATAGAGATAAACCTGCAATGCAATATGGAACTATTGGGTCGCTTGACGGCGGAAAAGCAATTTCTTGGCAGAGAGTGGCATCGGCATCCGTTTTTCGAGGTGTTTTATATCACCCAAGGGACGTTTGAAGTGCAACTTAAGGACCGTCGGGTTTCGGTAAAGGAAGACGACCTGTTCCTGATTGCCCCCAACGTGAACCATCAGTTTGTCAGTGAGTCGGGCGGTGAACTGATGTATGCGGGGATTTCTCTTGCCATGGATGCGGATGCGGTTTTTTCGGATATGATTTCCTGTGACAACCAAGATCTTAAAGCTATGATGAACAGGGCTTGCCTTGTGGCAAAGAAAAAAGGTGTGGAGGCTTTGCGTGAATCTGCTTCGGAAATGATGCCCGTATTATGCAGGGTAATTCTCGGATTAAAGCCCAAGTACAACGAAGAAAAAAGAGATGCTCTATCAGAGAAGATTAAGCAGTATTTAGAATCTCATTTCTCGGAGAACATCAGTATCCGTGAAATTGCCTCGGCCCTTTATATGAACCCCCATTATTTGGGAGAATATTTTAAAAAGAAGAATGGAATTTCTATTAAAAAGTATCTGTTGCAACTTCGGATGCAACGAGCCTTTGCTATGTTAAGAGAGGGAAAGCTTTCGATTACCAAAATAGCAGAGGAAGTAGGCTTTGAAACAGTACAGTATTTTTCGGGGAAATTCAAGGAGTACTACGGAATTTCACCGGCAAAATATTTTGAAGAGATACAACAAAAAGAAAAGTAGAAAGAGGGATTGTTTATGTTTACCATTTGTGCAGTAGGTGGCGGTTCTATGGCAACCAGAGGTCATGGCCCGTCCATGAAGAAGTATTTTGAGGATCACGAGGGCGTAGTTCTTGCCGCATGTTGTGATTTGAATGAGGAAAAGGCAATTGCCTATCGGGATAAGTTCGGATTCCAAAAACATTATACCGATTATCGGAAAATGATTGAGGAGTGCAAGCCGGATGTGGTTTCGGTGATTATGCCGGTCCATATTACCGCGCAGGTTGCCACCGAGATTATGAAAATGGGATGTAATGTTATCATGGAAAAGCCTCCCGGACAGAATGTGGACGAAACCAATGCTCTAATTGCTGTAGCAAAAGAAATGGGCGTTAGCGCTAAGGTTTCTTTCAACCGAAGATACTTCCCCTTGATGACTGAAATGATGAAGAGAATTAGGGAGACGGGTGAAAAGGTGGATTCTATCACCTGCCAGATGTATCGGTTCAACCGTCCCGATGCGGACTTCTCCACCACCATTGTTCATGCTATTGATGCGGTAAAGTTTATTGCAGGTGCAGATTTTCTTTCGGCACATATGGAGTATACGCCCATGCCGGAACTGGGTGAAGGTGTGAAGGACATCTTCATGACTTGTCGCTTTGAAAACAACGCAGTAGCACAGATTATCGCGGCACCCTGTAGTGGTTCCACCACCGAGCGTTTTACAGTAAATACCAGAAATTACACCTATTTCCTGAACCTGCCCGTATGGGGAAACTTAGATACCCCGGGACAGCTGGTAATTCAGCATCAGGGCAAGGAGAATGAAATCATCTGCGGAAGCACCCTGACAGATACCGATGAGATGTTTGAGCAGTCCGGTTTCTATCACTCCAATGCGAACTATTTTGACCTTTTGCAGGAAGGAAAGTCCATCATCGATCTGGACACAGCCATTGATTGTGTACAGCTTCAGGATGCGGTGCGGGACAATGTAACCGACTGGCATAAATAAAATAATAAAAAAGAGTGCTGCAATCGCAACACTCTTTTTTTGTTTAAATGTAATGGGTCTTTTCTTCCATATCAACCAGGTCTTTGTCTACCTTGTATTTCTCGGCACGACGCTGTTCGAAGAACTTCACAGCAACCTGATCGAAGAGCGCGTAGGAGAGAACATCTTCCGGTTGTTCCATCCACTCAGCGCATTCTTTCTTGAGTTTCTCAAGTTCCGGCTCAATCAGATCGGCAGGACGGCAGGTAATTGCCTCTTCGTTGCCGATAATCTTCTTCCGGAATTCCTCATCAATGGGAACAGGAGTCCGTCCGTATTCGCCCTTACAGATACCCTTGGTTTCCTTGGAAACCATCTTGTACCGCTCGCCCATCAGGACGTTCAGTACTGCCTGAGTACCTACAATCTGGCTGGTGGGGGTAACCAGAGGAGGATAACCCAAATCCTCACGAACCTTGGGAATCTCCTTCAGTACCTCATCCAGTTTGTCCTCTTTGCCCTGTTGTTTGAGCTGAGAAACCAGGTTGGAAAGCATACCGCCGGGCACCTGATACTTCAGGGTATTGATATCAACGCCCAAAATCTTAGTGCTCATCAGGCCGCTTTCCAAATACTTCTCACGAAGGGGCTTGAAGTAATCTGCAATCTCGGTCAGGATGTTCAAATCCATACCGGTATCATACTCGGTGCCCTGCAGGGTAGCAACCAGAGGCTCGGTGGGGGGCTGGGAAGTTCCCATCGCCATAGGGGAGATAGAGCAGTCCACAATGTCAATACCTGCCTCAATTGCCTTCAAATAGGTCATGGAAGCCACACCGCTGGTGTAGTGGGTGTGAAGTTCCAGAGGAATCTTCACGGCCTTTTTCAGCTGTTTTACCAGGTCATAAGCCACATAGGGAGTGAGCAGACCTGCCATATCCTTGATACAGATAGAATCTGCACCGCTGTTTTCGAATTCTTTTGCAAGCTTGACAAAGAATTCGTTGTTATGCACGGGGCTGATGGTGTAAGAAATTGCCGCCTGAACGTGACCGCCTTCTTTTTTGGTTGCATTGATAGCGGTCTGCAGGTTACGGACATCGTTGAGAGCATCAAAAATTCTGATGTTGTCGATACCGTTGGCAACGGACTTCTGTACAAAATACTCTACCACATCATCTGCATAGTGGCGGTAGCCAAGTACGTTCTGGCCACGGAAGAGCATCTGTAATTTGGTGTTGGGTGCGGCCGCACGGATTTTCCGGAGCCGTTCCCAAGGATCTTCGTTTAAGAAACGCAGGCAGGCGTCAAAGGTAGCGCCGCCCCAAACCTCCATAGCTGCATAGCCGGCTTTGTCCATCAAAGACAGAGCGGGAAGCATCTCTTCGGTTGTCATACGGGTTGCAATCAAAGACTGGTGTGCATCACGACAGACAGTCTCGGTAATACCGACTTTACCCATAGTTAATACCTCCTTGATTGAATTTATTTCGCGAACATGGACAGGAATACACCTGCTGCAACTGCACTACCGATTACGCCTGCCACATTGGGACCCATAGCGTGCATCAGCAGGAAGTTGGAGGGGTTTTCTTTCTGTCCTACGGTCTGGGCAACTCTTAAG
>JAZRCD010000171.1:0-2067 GCA_045635425.1 Ructibacterium sp.
GATTTTTTTATGAAAAAACAGATGTGTTACATCTTTTTCAGATAGGGAGGGAAGTATATGTCCGAGTCGTATCAGGCTTTGTATCGGAAATGGCGTCCGATGACCTTTGATGATTTGGTTGGTCAAAGTCATGTTTCGGATACTTTGAAAACAGGAATTGCTACCGGTAGAATCGCGCATGCGTATCTGTTCTGCGGAACGCGTGGTACCGGTAAAACCTCCACGGCAAAAATCTTCTCTCGTGCGGTCAATTGTGAAAATCCCAATCATGGGGAGCCGTGTAACGAATGTCCTACTTGTCGAGGAATCTTAGACGGAAGTATTCTGGATGTTTATGAGATGGATGCGGCCAGCAACAGAGGTGTGGATAATATCCGTGAAATTCGTGATGAGGTTGTGTATGCGCCCTCCGGTTGTACCTATAAGGTCTATATTATCGACGAGGTACATATGCTGACAACCGAGTCTTTTAATGCCTTGTTAAAGACGTTGGAAGAACCGCCTAAGCATGCATTGTTTGTTCTTGCCACAACAGAACCACATAAGGTTCCGGCAACGGTTCTTTCTCGGTGCCAACGGTTTGATTTCAGACGTATTGGTGTGGATGAAATCGCAGACAGACTGACAAGAATTGCAGAAGCAGAGAAGATTCCGGCAACGGCAGATGCTCTGGAATTGGTGGCGGAGTTAGGCGATGGATCCATGCGTGATGCATTGAGTATTCTGGACCAGTGTGCGGCGTTTGGGCTGGATGAATTAACGCGTGCAAAGGTTACTGAAATAGTGGGAATTGCCGATCCGAAAGCAATCTTTTCCACAGCAGAGGCCATTGGAAGAGAGAGTATCAAGGAAGCGCTTCTTTCTGCAGACGAAGTTTTTCGAATGGGAAAAGAACCTCAAAGCTTTTTAGAAGATTTGATGGCTCATTTCAGAAGTCTCTTGATTTGTAAGGCGTCTTCAAACCCTGCAGAACTGCTGGAAAGAACAGAAGATGCGGCGGCTGAATATCAAAAGCAAGCCCAACTGTTTTCTACAGAGCAGTTGCTTTATCATATTAAGGTGCTGGGTGAGGCGGTTGCACAAACCAAATGGATGTCCATACCAAAACTTTCTGCAGAGACGGCATTGGTGAAGATGTGCAATCCTGCCTATAGTACAGAACCTGAGGCTATTCTTGCAAGAATAGAAAAACTGGAACGAAAACTTGCAGGAACAGTCACAGTTGCTTCTGCACCAATGCAGGAAGTTGTCAAGGAAGAGTCAGAGCCTATTGATGCACCGCCTTGGGACGAAGAAAAGACCGAACCTGCAAAGCAGAAAGCAGAAGAAGTTATTCCGGAAGAACCGCAAGAAATTCGCAAGGAGAACCTTGGAGGAGACGTTCTTTGGGAGTTCTGGGCAGATGCTCTTCAGGAAATTAAAAAAGAAAGTAAAGCATTGTTTGCTTTTCTGTATAATGCCAAGGCATATCAAAATGGTAATGTGATTGAGTTGGAACTTTCTAACAAAGTGGCTTATGGCAGAATTGCAAAACCGGAAGGTAAAGAATATCTTGCGAAGTTATTCTCAAGGGTTTCAGGGGAGACGTTGCAAGTAATGGCGTATATGGAAGGACAACGCGAGGTAGTTACCGAAACGAAAAACAGCATCTTTGATTTGGCAAAAAAGAAAGATGCGTTTGGCGATAAAATGACGATTATTGAATAGAATTGGAGGAAAGAAAAATGGCAAAAGGTGGATTTCCCCGTGGTATGGGTGGAATGGGCGGAAACATGAATCAAATGATTAAGCAGGCCCAGAAGATGCAGGAACAGATGATGAAAATGCAGGAGGAGATGGAAACCAAATCCTTCGAAGCAACTGCCGGTGGCGGTGCTGTCCGAGTTGTAATTTCCGGCAAGCGGGAACTGCAAGAGATTGAGTTAAAGCCCGAAGTTGTAGATCCTGATGATGTGGAAATGCTCCAGGATTTGATTGTTGCGGCAGTCAACGAAGGCCTGAGAAAGATGGAAGCAGACAATGCTTCTCAAATGGGACAGTTGACCGGCGGCTTGAATATTCCCGGAT
>JAZRCD010000172.1:0-9747 GCA_045635425.1 Ructibacterium sp.
TTCCTAAGACCGCTTGGCCTCCGACTTTGTATATGGAGAAAACGGCGTACTGGCAGATTCTATTTTAAAAGAAATCCCTGCAAGTGATAAGGCAAGTATGGTTGTTTTAAATGCTGAGAAGAATGTGGAAAGCGTTCGAAAGATTCGCACATTTCTCTGGGATAGCACAACCGGAATGAAACCTCTTAGTGCCTCTGTGACAACCAATGGAAATGCCGCAACATGGACAGACAGTTGGGATGTAACGGGGACGGCATATGCAGATCATGAGGCTTTGGTTTTAGATTGCGCAGAGGGAAAATCGGGCTCGGCTAGTTTAGAGACTGAAATCGAAACAAACTATGATATTTCATGGGACATGTCCATTAGCCAATTTGGTGGTGCGGAATCTATTTCTATTAAGAATGGTGCAACGAATGTTATGTTCCAAGTGAAGGAAGACGGAATAAGCTGCAATTCAAGTAATGAAGACGTGTTCCTGCCATGGGTAATTAATCAGGCGGAACATAAATATCGTATCATTAGCAAGGATAGTAAGGCACTTCTATACATTGATGGTTTCTTTGTTGGAGAAATTTCGTCTACTGTAGAAGGAGATGGTATCTCTAAGATTTCTTTTTCGAATCAAGGAGAATCTTCCATGCGGATTACCAATATGTTTTTGGGAACATTCGCAGAAAGTAATATTCCAATGCAAGGATTTTATGACGATTTTGAGGTGGATGCAGGTGAGTGGAATCTGGTAAATCCGACGTTTAATAACGGGGTTACGGGCGAATTCTGGAAGGTAGAAGATGGATGCCTTAGGGTTGATGATGAACATATTGCTTTAGATTATACTACCTACTGTGTATCCAACGGAACAAGAAAGATTCCCGAGATTGGAGATGAATTTTTAATTCAGACTAAAATTGCTTTTCCGAGTTTTGGTACCAGAAGCTATTTTATGATTATCATAGATGGCAGAGCCTTTACTCTGGATATGCGCGAAAAGTTCTTCTCTATGAAACCCATTGCAGATAATTCCAAAGGAGCAATAAAATCAAGTGATGAACTTTCTGTTATGGATTCAAAGGACCATATCCTTACTTTTGAATCTTACAACTATAAGCAGAACGTGAGAGTTTATCTGGATGGCAAACTTATTCTGGATGAAGCGTCTGAGGCGTATTCATCTAAGAGTAATGAAATAAGAATCATGACGGACGGTGGATTTATTTTGCCTGCCAGTCTTAAATTTGATTTCATTAAATACGCACCGAAGAATTATGATGTTCGACTCACCGCTCCTGCTAACAATGCCTCTTATGATATAGGAGACGATATTGCAATTGCTGCGACAGAAAAGGTTGACTTTGTCTTAAACGGTATTGATATTGCGAACGGAACAAATTTGGTTCTTTCTGATTTACCCGCAGGCTGTTACAAACTGGAAGCGCGAAGTGGAGAAAAAGTGTCGGATTGTGTCATGTTCACGGTTAAGGAAGAAATCTCTGCTAATGTAAATGCTTCTTTGGATAATGGCAATCTCTCTGTTTCCCTTGAAGATGTGTCAGATTTTGAAGGAATAACCTCTGTTGCATATATGCTGGATGGCAAACGTTTTGCCGAAAGCAAAGAATATCCTTACGTAGCATCTGTTTCGGGTGTATCTGCAGGAAATCATTTCGTCGAGGCGGTTGCCTACAATCAAACCGGAATTGAAGTTGGAAGTTTTGGATGTGAGGTTTATGAACCAATCGCCAACACAACGAACGCATATTCCTATGAAGTTTCTTATCAGGCGACAGGAACCGGAAGTATTGATGTCAAGAATGGTAACCATCATCTCCAGATAAAGCATGAACTGGGCGGTTTTAGATATTTAACCGATAAAGGAGAGGAAAGCTATTCAAGTAGTGGCGGAGAGGGTACTTTTAACGTTTTAACCGATGGTCCCATTGCGGAAGTTTACAGAAATGGTCAGTTTATCCTTTCCTTCTACATGCCTAAAACTAAAGAGGTTGGAACAGAAGTTTCGGAAAACATTACTGATCATAAAATTGAAATCCCTCAGGTTCGAAAAAGTTATTTTTCTGCTTGGAATATAACAGATAAGAAGGAGTCTTTTGATCTTTACAACCTTGATCATAATCATAATCTTGATTTTGTTGCAAACGCATCGGATGAGGGGCATATCGCTTTAAATGATGGATATTTCAGAAATGATATTACCCTTAAGGATGGCAAAATTTATGTTTGGTCAGTGGAACGTAATAACTCTGATCCGGAACTTGTTGAGGTGACAAAGTTATCGGCTGAGGATGTATATTATCGGGTGGAAACATCAGGTGGTATGTCCAGATTGTATGCAGATGGAAGATGGGTCTTCACATTCCGTAATCCCAATGTTTCCGGCAGAAAAGGAACTCTTGCTGTTCAAATTTCAAAGGGAGATGGTCTGTCTTACTTAGGAGTTAACAGCAATTCGGATTTATATTACTATCGTGATTCCTTTGATGGTAGCGGAGAAATTGATTCGATTGACTATTGGACAACCATTGGTTGCGATGCGGAGGTAGATGTAAACAATTCTTCCTTACATGTTGTTTCGGAGCAGGAAAATACCATTGCGGAACTGAATGCATATGTTGGTAATGCAACACTTGATGCTACAATTAAAGTTGAAAGCGGTACAGAAGGCGTTTGGTTTATGTCAAACCACTGCGTTACACGGGCATTTACTAAGGCCGGATATAACTTTAAAACCAATTCCTACGAAATTGTTCAGGTAGATGATGACACAGAAACAATTGTGGCCTCTAAAGCGGGTTCTTTCCCTGTTGATACTTCGGTTGATGTTTCTTTGAGATGTGAAGAGAATTATGATGGGAAGAAAGTTACCTTTTATGTGAATGGAGAGAAAATTCTCTCGTCGGCAGATGTTATTGAAAGTCGAGGAACCATAGGTTTTGTTATTTCAAATGGTGGTATAACAATTGAATCTGTTGATTTTTCAGGTGATGCAAAACCCATGTTGGATGTAAGATCAACGGTTTTGGTGGATGCGCCCAATGCTCTTGATATGATTGAGACGGATGAGAGAACCTATTTGGTTACCCAAGGTACAAAAGGATATTATACAACAAATGGTGGAGAAACTTGGGAGACATTCATGCCTTCTGCAAACCAAGGCTTTGGACCGAGCGGATATGGTGGTATGTCGAAGAATATGGCACAACTTCAAAATGGCGAAATTGTTGCTATGCATCGAAATGCTCCCGCAACATGGACGGATGCTTACGGACAAAGAAAAAGCTGTTATCAGGCCTATGTTAGCACAGACGGCGGTCAAGGTATGACATGGACCAAACCGGGTAATGCAAACTTCCCGGAAAAAGGCCAATTGTCAGGGGCTGTTGTTGGCCGTGATGCAACGGTAAATCGTGTTACCCAGGGACCGTCCGGCAGAATTTATTTTGTATTTGGCGAAGGCAATAGTGAGGACTATGGAGATGCTATTGTTTGGATGAGTGATGATAACGGCAGAAATTGGTTTGAGAGCAACACCAGAGCCAGCGCCCTTGAAACAGGCTTTGTTATTGCGGAGGCTGTTATTATTGAGACAACAAAATCCACACGAATGTACTTTAGAACAGAACTTGGGCAATTGTGTTATTTTGAATCCTATGATAGAGGAATGACATGGGATTTAACGCCACACACCACCCCGTTTATCAGTTCTATGACTTGTTTTGGTCTGGAAGCAGACCCGGATGATCCCGACACTCTATATATTGGATGGGGTTATGACAACATCAATTTCTTTGCGCGTGCACAGTTCCCCAGAACCAGGTGGTCGGTTGCCAAAAGTACCGATGGTGGAGATTCTTGGGAAATGGTCGGAACAGTTCACGAGAACACCGGTGTTTTGACACAAGCCATGAACCGAAGCCTTAACGTGAGCAAAGACTACATTTATTTAAATGGTGCAGCTGCGGATAAATACAGAGCGCAAGGTCAAGATGGTGCGAATCGTGTTGTTGCATTCCCCAAAGAAAAGCAAAGAACAAGTCTTCGTATGGAACAACTTCATTTGCAAGATTTCACGCATATCGAAAATGCTAAGTTGGTATCCGATGAACAAAATGATTTGTGCATGGTTGTTAATTTCGAAGATGAGAGTGTTTCTGTTGGAGATTCTCTTATTGAAGATGCAGCAGAAGATGGATATGTTCTGTTGGATGTTGCCGCATATTTTGTTGGGGCAAGTTCTACTCAACTTGGTAGCGATGGTTCCCTTATTCTCAATATTGGCGGGCAAGAAGTCATCAAGTATAATTGTGATGTGAAGAACATTTCCGGAAGAAATTATGTGAAACTTACCTCGTTCGCGAATAAATTGGGATTGAATTTGTTTGAAACAAAAGGCCTTGTGGTTGTGTCAATGGAGGATAATTGGTCAAGAAGACAGATGAATTCTATTTGTTTCAGGGCAAATGTCTATTCGAACCAACCTTAAATAATTTGGAAGGATTTTATAGAATTTCTATAAAATCCTTCTTTTTGTATAAAAAGCATAATACATCAATAAAAAAAGCATAATTGTTCAATGGAAAGTTTTGGTTTCGTATTGAAATAAGTTGTGAAATAAGTTATAATGTAGAATAGTGTTTTATAAATTGTAACTTATTTAGCGCCAATAGAAGGAGTGATGACATTATGAAAACAACAAGAATTTTGTCCCTTTTGATTAGTGTATTCCTGATCATAGCAAGTTTTCCGGGGATTGTTTTGGCGGAGACAACACAGGATGGAATCATGGAAGTTTATGACGGAAATGCTACATCTGCCTTTGTTTCAGGTGAACGCGCCAAGCATCTGGATTCTCTGCGCGCGGTGATTAAGGCAGATGCTGAAAAAAATCGCACTATGGTATTTGCTGTCTATGGGGAAGACGGGACCCTTATTGATACCTATTCTCAGGACATTCCGGCAGGAAGCGAAGCAACAACAGTTTCTTTCAATAGCCTTCGAAATGCAGAAAAGGTATGGAAAGTTAAGGCATTTCTGTGGGATGGAATGAACGAAATTGTTCCTGAAACCAATGTGGTAGAAATTTACGGAAATACTATTTCTTGGGTTGAGGATTGGAATCTTGAAGGCAAGGCATCTTTGAAGGATGAAACTCTTGTCTTGAATTCCGGCAGCGGAGCAACAGCTTCTGCTGAGTGTGTTGTACCGATTGCTGAGCAGTATGATATTTCCTGGGATATGGAAATTGAGAAATTTGGCGGAAATGAGATAGTTGAAATTTCTAACGGAACAAATCTTATTCAATTGAAAATGGAAGAAGACGGCGTATCTGACCTTTCTTTGGCAGAGGCTAAGAAACTCCCGTGGATTATTGGAAACGGAAGTCATCGTTATCGCGTTATTTTTGATGGTGTTGAAGGAAGTTTCTATGTGGATGGTTATTATGTGGGTGCTATCCGGAATCTTACCCAAAACGAGGGCGAGGATAAACTTTCCTTCTCTAACAAGGGTGATTCTAAGATTGAAGTATCAAACCTGAATCTTGATGAGTATTCTGCATCAAACGTTCCGGCAAAAGGTTTTGTAGATGAATTCAACAACGGTGATTTGTGTGGATGGTCTGCAGACCCCACCTCGTTTACTGTCAGCGGTAAGACATTTGAGAAACAATGGATAAACAGCAAAGACGGATATTTGCTTGTAGAGGACTATCACTTAGCGACGGGCTCCAATACATGTGTTACAACCAGTACCCGTCAGCTTTCCGATGTCGGTAATGATTTTGTGCTTCAAACAAAAGTAGCGTTCCCCTCTTATGGTACCGAGACGTATCTTGTTGTGGAAGCAGGCGGTCGGAGGCTTACTCTTGATATTCGTGAGAAATTTTTCTCCGTTGCGGTTGCAAATGGATATTCCGATAGCATAAGTGACCCAATATCTTTGACCACAGATGGTTATCACCTTCTCACCATTGAAACGTATAACCAAATGAAAAATGCTCGCATTTATTTGAACGGAGTACTGGTTCAAGAGACGGAATTGGTATCTGTTTCAGGTAGAAATAATTATATTTATTTACAAACCAATGGTGGCTGGTATTTGCCTGCACAAATTCAGGTTGATTACCTGAAATTTGCTCCCAAATACTATGACGTTTCCATTTCATCACCTGCCAATAACGCCGTTTATTCAGTTGGAGATACTGTTTCCTTGAAGGCGTCTGCGTCAGCTGAGTTCCTGGTGAATGGTATTAAAGTGGCAGAAGGCGTCAATGCATCTTTGAGCAATCTTCCTGCCGGATCTTACGAGTTGATTGCAGTTTCTGAAAACAGCGCTAGCGAAAAAATTCATTTTTCAGTCGTGGAAAAAGCATCAGCGGATATTTATTTTACCCAAAACGGAAGCAGCGTTTTGGCATCATTAGATTCCGTTTCAGGATTTGAAAAGGTCGCAAGGGTATCCTATATGCTGGATGGCAAGGAAGTTGGAAAAGCAACCTCGAACCCATACTCGGTTACCATCTCCAATGTGACACCTGAAAATCATATGTTAGAAGCAGTTGCGTATGATGCTGCAGGAATTGTCATTACAAAGGTATCAAAAGAAATTTCTCCTGTATTGACCGATAATATCACGAAGGCGTATTCCAATGAAATTAGTTATACTGTTTCCGGCACGGGAAGCGTGGATGTTAAGAACGGAAATCATCAGCTTTTGTTAACACATGATGAATCAACGGTAAGTTATCAGACCGCAAGTGGAAAGAAGAGTTATAAGATTGGTAACGGAACCTTTAAAGTTCTGACTGATGGCCCTTATGCAGAAGTATATCATAACGGTCAGTATATCTTTGGCTTCATTATGCCCAAAACATCAGAGGCTGGAACGGTGTTTGAGGGAGATGTTTCTAACGGAAGTGTTTCTGTTCCCGCTGAACGGATGAGTTATTTCTCTGCACGTAATGTGAATGTTCAAAATGGTGTATATCAACTTGCAGATTTGACTTCCGAACACAATCTTGATTTTGTGGCAGATCCTACCGATGAGGTTCGTCTTGTGTTAAATGATGGTTTTTATCGGAATGATATTACCATAAAGGGCGGAGCAATCTATGTTTGGGATGCAGAGCGAAACAACTCTTTGGCAACCCAGAAAAAAGTGGAATACAAGATGAAAACCAACGGAGTATATTACAGAGTTGAAACCTCTGCAGGTATGTCCAGATTATATGCAGACGGAAAATGGATCCATACATTCCGAAATGGACAGGTGGCAAGTGAAGCCGGTACTCTTTCTGTTAATGTAACGGGTGGAGACGGACTTGCATATCTGGGTGTAAACAGTAACCATGACCTTTATTTCTATGAGGATTCCTTTGATGGAACCGGTAAGTATGATTCTATCGATTACTGGCAAATCAAAGATTTGACGGCGACAATATCAGATGGAGCCATGGTGTTAAATGCCTCCGGACTAGAGAATGCGATTGCATCCCTGAGTGCATCTTGCGGAGAATTTGACCTTTCTGCGAAGGTTCGGATTGATTCCTTTGATAGCTCAAAGGCAGGTGGATTATGGTTTATGATGAATAATCCTACCACGGGCACCTATACCAAGGTTGGTTATTACAAGAACAGAAGTGGTTCGAGCAAGAAATATCAGATTGTAGATAACGCATCCACGTCTTCCCAGACTTCAAGTAAGAATGGAAGTATCAGTACAGGAACAACCTATCAATTTGATGTTAAGGTTCGCGAAACGCCTGAGGGTGAAAAGATTACCTTCTATGTAGATGGACAAGAAGCGCTGAGTCAGGTTGGAACATACCATCACAGAGGTAAAGTTGGCTTTATTCTTTCCCATTGTCAAGCAACCGTAGAAGAATTTTCTTATCGTGGCGACGCAAAACCCATGTTGGATGTTCGTGATAATCCCTTAAGCGGCACCACAACCCTTGATATGATTGAAAATGGGGATAAGACCTATATGGTTAATATGGGTGGCGGATTTGTTACCACAGATAACGGAAAGACTTGGGAGAAGTTTACGCCTTCTAAAGGTGCCGGCTTGGAAGCGACCTACGGATACGGTGGTATGACCGAAAATATGGTGAAACTTTCCAATGGTCAAATCCTGTCCGCAAATCGGAATGCTCCTTCCAGCTGGTGGGATGAATATGGCCAGAGACGGTATGTTTGGAATATTTACAGTTCCAATGATAATGGTATGAATTGGTCCAAGATTACTTCTGCACAGTTCCCCGGTGTCGGTGGCGAGGCTGATGCAGAGCAAAGTCGTTCTGCTACGGTAAATCGTATCACGCAAGGCCCGTCCGGAAGGGTTTATCTGGTTTCCGGTGGCGGTAACAGTGAGGATTATGGTAACGCTGAAGTGTGGATGAGTGACAACAATGGGTTAAGCTGGTTTAAGAGTATGACGCCTATCGAAGCATTACAAACCGGTTATGTTATTGCAGAGGCAGTAGTAATTGAAACCAATAGAAACACAAGATTCTATTTCAGAACGGACAAAGGTGAGTTGTGTTATTATTCTTCATATGATTATGGTGAAACATGGGATATGATTCCGCATACCACACCTTTTGTAAGTTCTATGACATGTTTTGGTATTGAGGCGGATCCTGATGATCCTGATACGTTGTATATTGGTTGGGGATATGATAATATTAACCTTTATGCGAGAGCTCAGTTCCCCAGAACCAGATGGGCTGTAGCCAAGAGCACAGATGCCGGAGAGACTTGGGAAATGCTTGGTACCGTTCATGAGAATAACAGTGTTGAGCATAATATGATGAACTTGAGCCTGAATGTAGGTAAAGATTACGTATACTTAAATGCATTCTCATCGGATACTTTTGGTAAGACAACACCATGGACCAGTCGTATTGTTTCGTTTGCGAAGGAGAAGCAAAGTTCAACACCGCGAATGGAACAATTGCATTCCTTGTATCCCACTCAGGTCGGAAACACCATGGCTCTTTCGGATGAAAAAGAGAATTTGGCATTGGCAATACATCCGTCGTCCGGAAATATTACATTGCGCGGACAGATAATCCCGAATGGAGCAGACGGGGAGTATATTTCCTTGGATGCAGTTGCTGCGTTTATCGGAGCGGAATTGAGCATCTCCGATCAAAAGATTGCCTCCTTTAGAATTGGAGACGGTAGTAAAGAACTCTCATCCAAATCAGTAAAAACGATTGGTGACAAACCCTACGGGAAAATATCTGCAGTTGCAGATTTGCTAGGCATGAGTGTGACGAATGTTGGCGAAACAATGATTATGAGCAGAAATGCAGAATGGTCTCCTCGTCAGAAAAACGCACTTCGCTATACCACTGATTTGTTTACTACAAATCCCTAATAAGATCAAATTAAAACGACCGCCTTGAATTTTGGCGGTCGTTTGTTATATGAAATAAAAAAACTTTGAAAAATATTTAATTTCTATTGAAATGTCAAAAGCGTAAGGGTATAATGTACATAGTTGTTTTTTTGTAATATTTTTGTATCGAATAGTATTGATATAAGGAGTGGATTTTATGAAAATGAAAAGAGTTTTAGCAGCTTTGCTTTGCCTGATTATGGTGATATGCAGCCTTCCCATGATTCAGGCATCTGCGGTAGTTAGCGCCAATCTGTATAACCAGATTGGCAAACTGATGGGACGAGTAAGTTCTCGTGCTCATAATTCTGCTACATGGTCAAGTAT
>JAZRCD010000173.1:0-5353 GCA_045635425.1 Ructibacterium sp.
TAATTTGTATCCCTTGCGGTATTACCGAAGTGGAGCGTCGTGCGGTGACGGAAGCGGCAGGGAACGCAGGTGGGAAGGAAGTGTTTTTGATTGTACAACCTTTGGCCGCAGCAATCGGTTGGGGTGGTCCTGTGAAGGGGCCACGAGGGAGTATGATTGTAAATGTGGGTGCAGGTGTCACCGAAGTTGCGGTAGTTTCTTTGGGCGGAATCGTAGTGTCCCAAACCATTCGAACTGCCGGAGAAGCCTTTGATAACGCCATTATGCAGTATGCAAAACGGAAATACAATCTCTCCATTGGAGATGTGACAGCAGAACAAATTAAGTGTAACATTGGTTCTGTTTATGCTCAAAAAGAGGTAGTTAGAGAAGAAATGATGGGACGTGACATGGTTACAGGGTTGCCCAAATCTTCTACAGTTACTTCGGTTGAAATTCGAGAGGCGCTGCGCGAGAGTGCTGACGAGATTATAGATGCAATCAAGCGGACTTTGGAAGAAACGCCTCCGGAATTGGCGGCAGATATTATCGAAAGCGGTATTGTACTGTGCGGCGGCGGTGCTGTGCTTCGTGGTCTTGGAAAAATGATTCAGATGAGCGTGGACGTTCCGGTTTATATTGCAGAGGATCCCATGGAATGTGTGGCAATCGGAGCAGGCAAAGCCATTGACTTTATGGAAGAAATGGGACAGCGTACACGGAGATTTTTATAGGATTATAGGGATAGAGAGGGTTCATTGTGAGAAATTTCATGAAACATAAAACGGCAATCTTTTTGATAGGTGCAACGCTAATTATAGCTATTTTGATTGGTATTTTTGGTGCTGTTGCATCGAAGGAAGTAGCGAGCCTTTCAGAGAATGCCGTAGGGACCGTCGCAGAACCCGGACATGCTATGTCCAGTGGAATTGGTGGCTGGTTCAGTAATATATTCACCTATTTTGGAAGTGTGAAGAATTTGCGGGAAGAAGTTGCCGCATTGGAAAAAGAGAATATTGATTTGGATAAAAAAGTTCGTAAACTTCAGGGTATGGAGAAAGAAAATGAACGACTCCGTGCCATGGTGGATCTGGTGGAGGAAGAGAAAAAGTTGGATGTGGTTGCGGCAAGAGTGATTGCTAAAGATCCGTCCAACTGGTACAGTAGTTTCACCATTAACAAAGGAACCAAAGATGGTATCAAGAAGAATCAGGCAGTTTTCACCGGCAATTATGAGTTGATTGGCCGTGTTTACAAGGTCGGCAATGGTTGGGCAGAGATTATTACTGTGCTTGACCCTGACAGTAGTGTTGGTTGTACCATCGAACGAACCAAGGATATCGGTGTATTAGAAGGAGATTCTTCCTTGCGACTTCAGGGACTTTGCCGTTTGGGTTATCTGTCTCGAGATGCGGAAATTTCTGTGGGAGATTATGTGGAAACATCAGGCCTTGGTGGTATTTATCCCAAGGGTTTGTTGGTTGGTAAGATTACCGAGGTTCAGGAAGATAATGCAACCATGTCAAAGTATGCAACGGTAGAACCTATTGCAGATATTGAACGTGTCAGAGAAGTATTCGTGCTGAGAAGTTTTTCCGAGGAGATTAAGCCTGAAGTTGAATTAAAGGAAAAAGAGGATCGGGATAATTCTGAGCAAAAGAAAGAATCAAGTTCCTCGAAGGATAATGAAGAATCCGAGTCGAAGGATGAAAAAAAATCCGAGTCAAAGGATGACAAAAAGGATAAGGCAAAAGATACTTCAAAAGAAACGGATAAAGCTACTGCAAAATCCGACGAAAAACCTGCAAAAAAACCAGAGGAAGAGTCAAAATCCGAGGATGATGATTCAGAATCCGCTGATACAGGGGAAATGGAGCTGATTGAATAAATGCAGATAGTATTTTATCTTATATGGCTTATTCTTTTGAGCGTTTTGCAACCTACACTGGCGCGAGGAATTGAGATTTTTGGGATAGCACCCAACTTGTTCCTTTGCTTTGTTATCCTTAGTGGTTTTTTCCGTGGGAAGATGGAAGGAGCCTATTGCGGTGCCGGATTTGGTTTGATTTATGATATTTTCATTGGCAGAATGATAGGCGTTAGTTCCCTGATATTTCTGTATGTCGGATTTGGAGCAGGCGTGCTGAGTGAACGATTTTTCAGTAGCCGAAAAAGAATGGCGGCTATGATTATGGCTTTGGTTGCAACCCTTTTATACGGCGTTATCTATTATTTGGCAAGGTTGATGATTCATGGTGATATTGGGTTTACTGTTGCCTTTTTCAGAGTGTCATTGCCGGAAGCCGTTTATAATTGTTTTATATGCTTTATCATGAGCTTCCCGGTTGCTAAAACCTTGACGGCGTTGCGAGTGAATAGAATTTCTTAGGACAGAAGGTGAGAACATGGATGGACAGAATTGTTTTAAGCGTTATATCATACTGATGATTGTAGGTGGACTTTTGGTTCTTACCTGTATTATTCGTTTGTTTAATTTACAGATCATCCATGGTGATCAATATCGGGAAATAGCAGAACAGCGGTTGGTTCGTGCATATCCCATTAAAGCACCCAGAGGAGAAATTCTCGATCGATATGAAAAGGCTTTTGTCAGAAACAAAATGGGTTATTCGGTATTGATACAGAAGGTGGAAGTTACCGATGACGAACTGAATGAAGAAATTGCACAGGTTGCTCACATCATCGAAGATTGTGAGAATGAACTTGTGGCGGAATTCCCCATTGCTTATTCTGATGTGGAACAGGAATGGGTATATTCTTATACCGTAGCAAAGCCTAAGGCAAAAGAGAAAAAAGATGATGAATCCGATTCGGAAGAGGATGAAACGGAGCAAGTAGAAGAAGTTGATCCTGAAGTAGTTAAGAAACTGCGTGAAGAGAAGAAAAAAGAACTGAAAGAATGGAAGGAAAAAAATGATCTGACCGCCATGAAATCTCCCGGTGAGATTATGAATCATTTTATTACCAAGTATCGCATTGCGGGAAGATACACAAAAGAGGAAGTTCTGACCATTGTAAAGGTTCGTTATGATATGCTTCAAAGTGGGTTTAGTGAAAGAAATCCCTACGTGATGGCAAGAGATGTGGATGATATTGCTGTTCAGCAAATCAAAGAGCGCAGCATGGATTTCCCGGGCGTTGAAGTTGAAATCGAACCGGTTCGGGTATATGCGGCAGGCAATAGTGCCTCTCACCTTTTGGGTCGAACAGGTATTATTTATGCAGAAGAATATCAGGAACTGAAAGACCAAGGTTATGGCATGAACGATATCATCGGCAAGGACGGGCTGGAAAAAATATTGGAACCGTATCTGAAAGGAACGGACGGTTATAAAAGTGTTTCCATGTCCCGTGAAGGTGGAGATAACGAGATTTTGGCAAGTCAGGCAGTAAAACCCGGAAATTACGTTAAATTGACGTTGGATCTGGAATTGCAACAGGCTATGGAGAAGGCGCTTAGTGAGAATATTACCGCCGCTGTGGATCGAAATGGTGCCGGTGGTGCTATTGCTATTGTTCCCGGAACAGGCGAGGTGTTGGCTCTGGCGTCCTATCCAAACTATAATCCCGAAACCTTCGATGAGGATTATGAGGATTTGATGAAGGCAAAATCAAAGCCTTTGTTTAACAGAGTGCTCAATGGCACCTATTCTCCCGGTTCCACCTTTAAGCCGTTAACAGCAATTGCAGGACTTGAAACAGGTATCTTGAAACCCAACACCTACATTACGGATCATGGTAAGTATACCTATTTCTCTTCCTATCAACCCACATGTTTGGTGTATTCTTCCACCGGTGCGACGCATGGAACCATTGAAGTGGCTGAGGCACTGGGTGTATCTTGTAACTATTTCTTCTTTGAAGTAGGACGGAAGGTTGGTATTGAGGATTTGAATCGATATGCAACCGACTTTGGTTTGGGCGAATTGACAGGAATCGAACTTCCTGAAAGTAAGGGGCAAATGGCAAGCAAGAAACTCCGCGAAAAGAATGGAGGAACTTGGTATCCCGGTGATGTTATTCAGACTGCCATAGGACAGTCGGACAGTTTGTTTACACCTGCACAGCTTGCCAATTATATTGCAACCATGTTAAATGGCGGAAAGCGTTATAAACTTCATCTTGTAAACGAAATTGTGGATTATGATACCCATGAGGCGGTAGAGAAATATCAACCGGAACTTCTTAAGGAGTTTGATCTGTCACAGACAACCATTAATAAGGTTCGGGAGGGTATGCGACAGGTTGTTACCAACGGTACAGCCAAAGAAGCCTTTGCTGATAGTGAGTACAAGGCGGCAGGCAAAACAGGAACGGCAGAGGTTCCTGACGGAGCGGATAATGTATTGTTTGTTGGTTTTGCTCCTTATGATAATCCCGAGATTGTTGTGGCAGTTGTCATCGAACATGGTGCAAACAGCCATTATGCTGCAAAAATTGCCAGAGATATCTTTGACGCATATATGGAATTAAAAAATCGTCGAAATAATCCGGAGATAGAGGCTGAAGAAGATGTAGAAGAGGCAGAGAAAGAGTCGTCAAGCCTTTCTTCTAAAGGGTCAGAAGAAGAGAAGAAGGAAGAAAGTCAGGGTAAGGCTCCTCGAGAAACTGCGGAACCGAAAAAGAAAGAAGATTCCACAGGCGAGGGAACCATGTAATAAAATTATCAAAAAAATCATGAAATTCCTTTGACTTTTGTATATATTTGTGATATGATACAGATGTTAATGTTCTTTTAGAATGAAAATGATGCTTTCAAAGAGCGTATCATGAATGTATAAATGTTTGTATAGCACGTGACAGGAAGGAGTAGAAAGATGAATATTGCATTGATTGCACACGATAAGAAAAAGGAACTGATGGTTGATTTCTGCATTGCCTATAGCGGGATTTTAAAGAACCATAGTTTGTGTGCTACCGGTACAACCGGAACCTTGGTGGCAGAAGCTACAGGACTTCCTATCAATAAGTTTTTGTCAGGGCCTGAGGGCGGTGACCAGCAGATTGGCGCCAGAATTGCATATAACGAAATCGATGCAGTTTTGTTTTTCCGCGATCCCTTGACAGCACAGCCTCACGAGCCGGATGTTGCGGCGCTCTTCCGTCTTTGTGATGTGCATAATATTCCTTTGGCAACCAATGTTGCTACCGCAGAAGTATTGATTATGGGTATTTCCCGCGGTGATCTTGGATGGAGAGATATTGTTAATCCCAAAAACAAATAGCGTGTTTTTGATTTGGAATTTCAAAGTTGAATTATGAAATTTTCCTGCAGAGGCGAAATGCCTTTGCAGGATTTTTTTGTAAAATAAAAAAGTCGGTGTTCGAAAGAACATCGACTTTTTGTTTTAAC
>JAZRCD010000174.1:0-1576 GCA_045635425.1 Ructibacterium sp.
CCCTCTGTGGTTTTTTCGACGAACTGGCTCCATTAACCAATGTTTCCCAGGAGATTCGCCGATGCATCATTTCCGAAAGCGAAATTGCAGATGACGCCTCTGTTACTTTGCGTTCCATTCGCAAGTCCATGCGTTCTACCAATGAAAAAATCAAAAATCAGTTAAACAGCATCATTACCCAGCAAGGTGCCAAACTGCAGGACAATGTAATTACCATGCGTAACGGCCGCTACTGTCTGCCTGTACGTTCCGAGAACAAAGGACAGGTTCCGGGCATGGTCCACGACCAGTCCTCCAGCGGTTCTACCTTTTTCATCGAGCCTATGGCTGTGGTAAAATTAAATAATGAATTGACCGAATTAGAATTAAAAGAGCAGGAAGAAATCCAGGTGATTCTATCCAATCTCAGCAACATGGTAGCTGAACACACCGACGAACTGCGCACCAACTGCAAGACCTTGACCCGATTGGATATGATTTTTGCCAAGGGTGAATTAGCTCACCGTCACAACGGCACAGCTCCAGTTTTTAACACCAACGGACATATTAACATCAAAAAGGGACGTCATCCTTTGCTAGACCCTAAAACCGCCGTTCCTATTGATATTCACTTGGGGGATGACTTTGATCTTCTGATTGTCACCGGACCGAACACCGGCGGAAAAACCGTTTCCCTTAAAACGGTTGGTCTATTTACCCTAATGGGTCAGGCCGGTCTTCACATACCTGCCAAGGACGGCAGTCACTTAGGACTATTTGAGGAAGTTTATGCCGATATCGGCGACGAACAAAGTATCGAGCAGAATTTGAGTACCTTTTCTTCTCATATGACCAACATCGTTTCCATTGGCGAAAAAGCAGATGAACATTCTTTGATTTTATTCGATGAATTGTGTGCCGGAACCGACCCAACCGAGGGTGCAGCACTTGCAATCTCTATTTTATGGGATTTAATGCATAGAGGTGCCAAGATTATGGCAACTACCCATTATGCAGAATTAAAAGTTTTTGCCCTTACCGCACCACGTGTTGAAAACGCTTGTTGCGAATTTGATGTAGACACTTTGAGCCCAACCTACCGGCTTCTTATCGGTATTCCGGGTAAAAGTAATGCATTTGCAATATCTTCCAAGTTAGGACTTCCTACCTATATTATAGATGACGCCAAAAAGCGACTGGACAGCGAATCCGAAAGTTTCGAAGATATCCTTTCCAATTTAGAGAAAAAGCGTGCCGAACTGGAAAACTCACATCTTGCAGCCAAGAAATATGAAGAAGAACTGAAAGCATTAAAAGAACAGCTTTCCACCAAACAAGAAGACTTGGCCGCAAAGCGAGAGAATCTCATTCGTAACGCCAGTCAGGAAGCCCAGCAAATCCTTAGAGAAGCCAAAGAACTGGCCGACAAGACCATTCGTGACTTCCAGAAATATGCAAACGACGCTCCATCCCTTAAAGAAATGGAAGAGCAGAGAGCCCATTTACGCAAACAAATGGAAGATGCTCAGAAAAAAGGCAGCCTTAAACCTTCTGCTCCGGTGCCAACCGACGGCAAACCGTTAAAATTACACATCGG
>JAZRCD010000175.1:0-7151 GCA_045635425.1 Ructibacterium sp.
GATGGAGTTCTGGTGCTTCATTGTTACTGCTGGATGCTGAACCCTGACCATGATAAATTCTTGCCGGAAACCTCCAATATCATCGGGTTCAAGAATGACTTTGATGTATATAAGAGTCAAGAGTTCGAGGACTTTTCGGACGGAGAAAGGATTTTTGGTGCCGCTTGGTACGGGCCAACCAAAGACCTTCCTGAAAAGACCGGCCTGCAAAGAGCCTATAAAAAGTGGTTGCTGGACGGCAACCTTCCCGGAAAGGGCTGGGGCGTAATTCTCTTTGACGGAGAAAAGATTATTCGCTAACAAAAAAAGCAAGGTTTTTATAACCTTGCTTTTTTCTTATTTCACAGAGATGTTTTCAAAACTCAATCCCTCACAGCATTGTAATGACAGCGTGTGAGGTCTGCTTGTATCATTGTGGTTAATCAGAATGTTTTTAAATTTCACATTTTTGATAAAGTGACCGGGTGTGTCAAACCCTGCCAAAACAACCGCATCGCAGAGCTGAGGGCCGGGGTCGTTGTTCTGCAAGAGTCGATATCCGGTAAGGTGTAAATCCTCAAAAACACAATCTTCAAAGACAGGAACGGTGGGAGCGGCTTCTCCATCGTCGTTGTAACCGACAGAGTGCATCATAACCCGACAAAGCTTGGAGTTGCGAACCCGCACATTCCGTACATAGCCACCACGTTTTTTGGTTGCCTTGATTTCGACGCCAAAAACGGAGTTGCTCATATCGCAATTCCAGATGCGAACATCATTGATACCGCCTGACATTTCACTACCCATGGTGATGCCGTGGCCGGAATGGCTGATACAATCAAAAACACGAATATGTTCGCAGGGACGATTGATGATATTACCTTCAGGGTTCTTGCCTGACTTGATGGCAACAGCATCGTCGCCGGTGGAGAATTGACAGTCAAATATGGTACAGTTGGTGGAAGAATCAGGATCCCATCCGTCTCCGTTCCAAACCTTCTCCGATTCAAATCGACATCCATAGGTTACAATGTTGTTGGAGTAAATCATATGTACATTCCAGCTGGCACCATTTTGAATGTTGGTGTTTGCCAGAACCACATTCTCGGCACAACTGATATTCACAAGTCTTGGGCGAACACGACCGGGAATGGTGTAGTCCTTCTCACACTCCTTGATTTTATCACCAAGGGAATCTATATAATCCTTCATCAGGACAGATTCAATATCAATAATCGCTTTGGCAAGTGCCAACCCGCCGCCGCAGATGGTTCCGCCGGAAATTTTCACGTTAGAACAAGTAACGCCTGCATCACGGTCTAAGGTTCCTACATTCAAAAGTGCGGCATAGCACATCATCTCATGACCCTCAAACCGACTGGGGATTTTGGGCTCGTAGTCTTTGATATCTACTGTTCCGTGTAAAATTGCATCTTTGTGAAGACGGAGTTCCATATCCGAATGGAGGAACAAAGAACCGGTCATATAATCTCCGGCAGGGAGATAAACACATTCACCCACCTTACAATCATCAATGGCAGCTTGCAGTGCCTTGGTGTTCAGGGTCTTTCCGTCACCAATGGCGTGATAGGGTGCCTTGGTCACATCTATGATATGCTTGTCCGCTTCGGTGGTAATGGTTTCTTTTCCCACAAGTGTTTCAAATGCACCTACCATATCCACTTGAAAGGTATAAGAAGTTTCAGCCTTAAGACCGGAAACATAGAAGTGACATTTCTCTGTGTCACCAATGATAGCACCATCCTGACGGATGATGTATCGATTTCCTTTTTGAAAGGTTTCCGGCAAATCCCAGTAGATCACTGCGGATTCTGTAGAACATCTGGTTTGTATCATGGTTGTTACCTCGTTATCGTATTGTTTCATTCGGTATATTATTATACTGAAATTTCCGCAAGGTGTCAATGTATAAAGCGAAAGTTATACGGCTGTTTACAATAATATAAGAATGCTTGTTACAAAGAAAAAAGCACCTGCATACACAAGTGCTTCGTTGGTCGGAGTGACTGGATTCGAACCAGCGGCCACCTGAACCCCATTCAGGTACTCTACCAAACTGAGCCACACCCCGTTACAACAAGAGATAGTATACACCATTTTTTTAGAAAATGCAAGCCTTTTTTAAAAATTTTTTGAAAATTTTTTTTAAGGCGATTTTTTCGCCTGAAAGAATAGAAAAAGCGGAAGCAAAAAGTGCTTCCGCTCTGTTTCTTTACACCTCTTTGATCAGCAATGTGCTGTGAATGTCCATAGTGAAATCCAACTTATCGGTGGTGGCAATCAGTTCTCCGTCGTGGGTTTCGTCCAGAAGATATACTTCGTACTCGCCATCTTTTCCAAAGTCGATGGAAATTTCCTTGGCAGGAGAGTTGTCATCGTCGTTGTAGTAGGTCACAATGGCCATTGCCTTGCCGTCTTTGTCCACACCGCAGATGGAGTAGATGCTTTCAATCTTATTGGCGGAAGGAATTTCCTTCTCGAAATCATAGAACTTACCATACCAGTACAAGGGGTAGTAACCCTTAAGGGGTTCCCAAGTGTAAAAGTCAAATACACCATTGAAGCAGGAGGGACGAGTGTCATAATACATCAGCATATCGATGTATGTCTGCTGGGATTCGCAGATGGTTCCCATAATGAAGGAGGAACCCTTGAGCCCGTGAATGCACTTGATGGAATATTTAAAGGTCTCCTGCCATCCGTGGACGTAGTTCCATTCGTTCAGAATACTTTCGGCGTCACCATAGCCGTGCTTCACCATCAAATCGTGGATGATTTCTGCCTTTGCAGTTACCTTCCAAGGTTCGGTGCAGTAGATGTGCCAGGAGAAGAAGTCGATGGGCACCTGACGCTTGTTCATTTCACAGAGGAAGTCGTCTGCCCAGGTGTTGTTGTATGCCAGTGCAGGGCCACCGATTTTCAAGTGGGGGAATTTCTCCTTCAGGTGTTTGGCAACCACTTCATACAAATCAAAGAACTGAGCCTTGGTTCCGCCCCAGGTGCGGCGGTTGGTTGCTTCGTCCGGATCCAAGTCCGGCTCGTTCCAGATTTCCCAGTAGGGCATATCCAAGGTAAAACCATCTGCCCAACCTTCGGTGTAGTGGCGAATGATATGTTCGCAGATAACCGCCCATTTTTTGAAATCCTTGGGAGGGAGGATATTGTACTTCTTAATCTGATGCTCAATGGTCTGACCCAGACGGAAGAAGGTCTTGGTTCCTGCATCCAAGGCCATTAAAATATCTTCGTCGGTACAAGCAAACTCGTAGGAGTTGGGATCGGTGGGGTCTGCATCAAAGTTAGGGAAGATATTGGAAATATCGTGGCTGTAAGGGCCACCATAGGTGCAAATAACAGCGCAGTCGTGGTTTCTTGCATAGGGAATCCGTGCTGCTTTGTAGTCCTCAAAGTTGGAACGAAATTGATCGGTAGCATGGCGCTTATGCAAAGGTCCGCCGCCGGTAGCATTCAAAAGTTTAAATTCCTTGCCCGGTTGGGTAAGGTCAAAACGTAAGGTTTCCATAAAATTACCTCCTGTAACGTAGTGATTCTATTTTACAAGAGGTCAAAGTAATTGTCAATGGCATTTGTGTTTTTATTATGTTTCAATTTCGTTTCCTTTCGGATTTGATGGTTAACATTATTTCCCTGGAAATAATCATATAAAATAGCATTTGACGAAAAAGCACCGATGTGATATGATAAGAAATAAGAAAGGGATGTGAAAATCCAATGAAGATAAAAGAATCGGCTGAAAATTATTTAGAAACCATTCTGGAACTGGAAAAAGCCAAGGGAAATGTCCGCAGTATTGATGTGGCAAATCACTTGGGGTTCAGTAAGCCCAGCGTTTCGGTTGCCATGAAGGCCTTCCGAGAGGAGGGGTATGTGACCGTAGATGGGGAGGGGAACCTGTCCCTGACCGAGAAAGGCAGAGTGGTTGCAGAACGGGTTTTTGAACGGCATAATATTATTGCCAAGGCGTTGATACTCCTTGGGGTGGAGGAAGAAACCGCCCTGACGGACAGTTGTAAAATCGAACACGATCTTAGCGAAGAAACTTTCCGAAAAATCAAAGAACATGTGATGAAGTATGAATAAAAAAACGATGGCGAATGCCATCGGGCTTATTTATTCCATGGTTCTTCCTAAGAAACCTGCGGCGGTTTCAGCAAGTTTGCTTTCGATTTCCCCTAAGGGTGTTTTGGTGTCGGCAAGGAAGATGACCGAACCAATGCTGTCCCCTTCAAAGATGATGGGTGCTACCACACCTGCATCGTAGCGGTCGCTATCCTCTAAGACGCGCACCGTCTTTTCTCCGGGGTTGGCAAGAAAGACTGACTTGTTTTTCATAACACGTTCTAAATCTCCCGACACCTTTTTCTCCCGAAGTTCCTTCTTGGGGACACCGGCTACCGCAATGATGTTGTCCTTGTCGGTAATGCAGGCAGGAATCCCTGCGGTTTTTGAGAGGGAATCGGCATACTGTGATGCAAACTCTCCCAGTTCGCCAATGGGGGAATATTTTTTAAAAATGACGGTGCCGTCACTTTCGGTGTAGATCTCGAGGGGATCGCCCTCGTGAATCCGAAGGGTGCGGCGGATTTCGTTGGGTATGACAATACGACCTAAGTAGTCGATTCTTCTGACAATTCCTGTTGCTTTCATATATAAAATCTCCTTGCTTTTTCGTATTTCAATGCTATTATTTGTAAACAAGGAATTTTTATGTAAGGAAAATGGTGGTAGTTTGATTTTATAGTTTAATAAATGTATTTGCATTTTTGACAAGGAAACATCATATGAGATGAAATCGCATGCCGTTAAAAATGGCTTGCTAACGGGATTTCAAGAATACAAAATTTTTCTTGACTTTTGGCTTAGATGTGTTATGATACAAGCATAATTTTGTGAGGTAGGCGCAGGACATGATTACAAAGTCCATTGATCAGGAATTTTGGAAGAAATTTAAGGTAAAGAAAAGAAATCGGAGAGGCTGTAGGTTTGGCGAATCGTTCTTTGAAAGGAGCATATAGCTTATGAGCAAGATTACATTTTCATCTGCAATTGGGGAACGCCCCGTTCGTTTGACGGAGGAAACACGTCAGTTTGCCTATGATTCCTTGCATTGGAAGTACGGACTTGACACCAAGAAAACTATGTATGTTTCTCTTGATGATGTGGAAGGTTTTGAAGAAATGTCACCCATAGAGAAATATGATGTGTCGGTCAGGTGCGTAGCGGAACAAGCGCCCATTCGGATTTGCGAGAATGAGAAAATCAGCGGTGCTGCCACGTTGGGTATGTCCTCGGAGGGGTGGCATCCCTTTCCCGGGAGATATAAAGGAAAACAACCCTTTTCGACTATGAGCCATCTAACCCTTGATTTTGGAGTTGTCGTAAAGGAGGGTATGAAGTCAATTCGGGCAAAAGCAGAGAAAGCGCTGGAGCGCCACTTTGGCACTCCAAGAGAAGCCTTTGCCAAAAGTTGTATTGCCTGCCTTGACAGTTTTGAAATCTGGAGACAGCGGTATCTGGCGGAGCTCAAAGATATGCCGGGTTATGAGCAGAATTATAAAAATCTGCTTCGTGTCCCGGAGGAACCGGCTTCCAATTTCCACGAAGCGGTGCAGAGTCTTTGGTTCACCTTTGCTTTTATCAGATTGTGCGGTTATTGGCCGGGGATTGGGCGTATTGACGCCATTCTTGGGGATTATCTGAAACAAGATCTTGCAAGTGGTGTGCTGACCTACGATGAGGCGCGGGAAATCCTTGCCCATTTCTTTATCAAAGGTTGTGAATGGATTTGCGGTTCCGGATTCGAAAGTGGAGATGCGCAGTATTACCAAAATCTTGTGATTGGTGGCATCGACGAGAACGGAAAGGATATTACCAATGAGGTAACCTACTTGGTGTTGGATATTTTGGAGGAGACGGGGATTGGGGACTATCCTACCACGGTTCGGTTGAATGCTAAGTCTGATGAAAAACTTATCCGACGTGTGGCTGAGGTAATACGATGTGGTGGTGGCGCATTGGCGGTCTATGATGAAGACCTCGTGTTGAAAGCTCTTTTGAAAGCCGGCTATTCGGAAAAGGAAGCACGTAATTTTGCAAACGACGGATGTTGGGAGGTTCAAATCCCCGGGAAAACTTATTTCAGTTATGTAGCCTTTGATTCACTTCGGATTCTTCAGCAAAGGACCTTGAAAAACTATGATGGATCGGTGGAATTTGAAGATTTTGAGGCATTGTATACACAGTTTGTATCCGATCTTGGACAAGAGCTTGACGCCATCGCGGATTCGGAACGTACTCGGTTTGAAGCAGAGAAAGATTCTTGCGGGAATTATGTGTGGAAACCTCGCGAGCCCATGACGCTGATTTCCCTTTTTGAGGAAGGTTGCATCGAGCGAGGATTATCCTACATAGAAGGTGGTCCTGTCTATCAGGTGGTATCTCCCCATATCGGAGGTTTTGCTGATACGGTAGACAGTTTGCTTGCCATTAAAAAATTGGTCTATGAAGAGAAGAAGATTACCTTAAAAGATTTCATGACAGTTCTTAAAAATAATTGGGAGGGGCAGGAAGCACTCCGTCAGTATGTATCCAATCGGTACGTTTACTATGGAAGTGACAACGATGAAGCAGATAATCTTGCCAACCGTGTACTAAACGATTTTGCGGACCAATGTGATCGGATTGACAGGGAAGCAAGATGTGGTTATCGGTTCCCCTCGGGTGTCAGTACTTTTGGACGACAGTTGGAGTGGTCGAAGGATCGACTTGCTGTGCCCCACGGATACAAGGCGGGGGCTATCCTCTCCGGAAATTGTTCTCCTACCCCGGGAACAGATCGGGATGGTGCAACAGCCATTATCCGCTCTTATTGCAAACTTGATCTGGAACGCACCGCAACAGGTGCGGCACTTGATATTAAGTTAACGCCGTCCTCCGTACAAGGAGAAGACGGGTTGCAAGCAGTGATCGGGTTGCTGAAGGGATTTGTAGCATTGGGAGGCTTTTTTATGCAAATCGATGTTGCTGATGTTTCGGCTCTTCGGGAGGCGCAAGAACATCCTGAAAATTATCCGACCCTTGCGGTGAGAGTTTCCGGATGGAATGCTCGGTTTGTTACCCTGAATAAAGAG
>JAZRCD010000176.1:0-5825 GCA_045635425.1 Ructibacterium sp.
CTGATCACCGCACCTGTTGCCACACTACGTCGAACCCCCTGCATATCACCGGCACCGAATCGTTGGGATGTCATTATCACAAAACCATTGGTCAACCCTGCAGAGAAACCCACAATCAAAAAGACCAAAGATCCACAGGCACCAACCGCAGCCAGGGCGTTCATACCCAATGTTCTTCCCACGATGATGGTGTCCGCCATATTATAAAGTTGCTGGAATACGTTACCGATAATCAAAGGAATACTGAACATTAACAAATGTCGAAAAATATTCCCTTTTGTCATATCTATCGTTTTGTCTTTTCTCATCACTTAGCCTCCGATTTAATTTCATGCTACCACTATACTACGTTTCATGGGCATCGTCAATAGATAGCAGGATTTCTTAATATATTCTTAAAATATGAAAACCGCCACAGCTCTGCTCTGTGGCGGTTTAAGAATACATCATCAAGGAGTCTGTGCCTCTTCTGCCGTTGCCTGAGATCGGGTATAGATATCCTGATACATTTCAACAAACTCGTCAATATCCATAAGTTCTAAGTTTTGTTTGTACAACTCCCAGTCGTTCTCTAAATTCTCGCCATCAATAATCCATTTTTCCAGTTTCACTTTGACCATGATAGCGATATCCGTAATCAATTCTGTCAGCCGTTCGGATTCCTCCACCGTGCAATCCGGGCGAGTCCATGGTTCCTGATCCAGATACGGCTTATAGATTTCATAAACTTCCATTCTGGATTTCCACTCTTCTCGCAAAGGAAGTGTCTCTGTTCCATAAAGTTCCATAGGAAGATAGCATGGCATGGCACCGGTTAGGATACACCGATACACATAATCCTGAAATTCCATATCCTCCTCCGGCAACTCATTCCACATAAAGACATCGTTTTCCACAGAGAAGGTAGAATTTTCCGCCGGCTCACCGAAGGCGTTTCGGATGGACTCTTCCGGCAGGTAGAACTTATCAATCCAGCGCATTGCCGCACCGGGATTTTTGCAATTTTTAAACATGCAAAAAGCATTCTTGGTTCCAATACGCAAAGGATTCACATGCCATGAAGGCTTGACATTGCTTTTCGCCTTCAAGGGAGCCATTGCCACATATTCGTCCCCATTGAGTTCCGGTTTCTCACTTGACACGAGGACACCTATGGTCGTTGTCTCCTCCTGCAATTTTTCAAGGAAGGTTTCATTATCATGCTCGAAGACTTCCGAATCCAGAAGTCCCTCGCGATACAGTTCTCGATAGTAGGTAACCATCTCTTTCCATTCGTCCATAACGGGTGTAAATCTTACCTCTCCGTTCTTTACATTCAACCAATAGTTACCTGTGCCCGCCTTACTCGAAATTCCCCAAGAGGACAGAAGCATCTCAGGATGAATCCCTTCGTCCAATGCATAAAAAGTCATGGGAACTTCGTCCGCTTCACCATTACCATTGGGGTCATTTTCTTTAAATGCCCGAAGAACATTCTTAAGTTCCACCAAGGTTCTGGGAACACCCAGATTCATTTTATCCAACCATGTTTTGTTAATCCACATGGCACTTTCGATATAATCAGGCATGAATTCCTTCACAGAGGGCAGGGTATAAATATGTCCATCTGCGGCAATGGATGCCTTTTTTACATCGGGTCTTTCCTGATATAATTTCCAGATGTTGGGGGTATCCGTCTCATTAATATAATCTTCAATGGGAAGAAGAATCCCTTTGGATGCATATTGAGAAAGTTCATCAGATGTGAACACCTTTCCAATCACAACCCCCGGATACTTTCCTTTTCCGATATTCTTCTTCATGGTCTGCTGACCATATCCGCCATTCATGTACTTCCATTCAATGGGAGCATCCGCAAGACCTTCCAATCGTTTGATGCTGGCATCATAAAGACCATCCGGTTTTTCATCACTTTCTGCAGGAATGGTAACCCGAAACGGCGTTGTGGTATCTATGGTTGGTTCTGTCTCCACCGTTTCTTCCGTTTTCCCTATATCCTCCGAAGCTTTTTCGGGGAAAAGATAGTCCTTAGCAAAAAATCCGGCAACAGCCAATGCAAGGATAACAAGTACAATTGATAAAATAATTATTTTCTTCTTCATAGGAATTCCTCGTCTTGATTTACTCTATTTTATCATATGGATTTACTGCAATATTATGCTTCGCTTATTGTAACACAAAACCGTTTTTTCGTCAAGAACCGCTCTTTTGCCACAAAAAAATACCGCAGAGAAATCTCTGCGGTATTTTAAATCATGTTAGCTTATTTAGGCATACCATCACTGTATCTGGTATATGCAGCCTGGTAGATGTCGATCATTTCCTGAACGCCCATCTTTTCCATTTCGCCAACGTACTTCTTCCAGCTTGCATCGGTCAGCTCTTCCTGTCCGCAGATCCACTTAGCTCTCTGGGTCTCGGTCAGGTTGAAGATATCGGTGGTCAGCTCGGAAAGTCTGTCAGCTTCGTCTACAGAGTAGTAAGGACGAGGCCAGGTTTCCTTGTCGAGGTACTTTTCATACATGTTGTAAATTTCCAGCTTTTCTTCCTGACCTTCCTGCCAAGGAACAGTCTCGCTACCATACAGTTCTTCAGGAATCCAGCAAGGCATACCACCGGTCAGTACGCACTGATACAGGTAGGAAGCAAAATACTGACCCTCGGGCAGTTTGTTCCAGGTTACCTTGTTATCCTTCCAGGTCAGAGTAGAGTTGGGAGCAGATTCACCCCAAGCATTCTGAACAGAGTGCTCAACTTCGTAGAACTTATCAGCCCACTTCAGAACGTTTTCAGGATTTACACAGGTGTTGAAGATAACCAAGAAGTCCTTGGTACCGATGTATCCGGGGTGGATACGCCATACAGGCTTAACCTTACCATCTGCACTCAAAGGAGGAATTGCAATATACTCATCTGCATTCAGCATGGGGTTAGCGTTGGACCAGATTACACCTACAGTAGAGGTAGGAGTCTGCAACTTAGCGTTGAACTGTGCGCCGTCGTGGGTAAATGCTTCCACATCCAGAAGACCTTCTGCATACAGATCACGATAGTACTCAAGGAGCTGTCTCCATTCCTTCATGATAGGAGTGAACTTAACCTTACCCTTCTGAACGGTGAGCCAGGAATCCCATGTACCAAACTTGGTAGCAACACCAAAGGAGGACAGCAGTACTTCAGGATAAGCAGAAGAACTGGTGGTCTGGAAGGTCATAGGAATCTCGTCTGCCTTACCATTACCATTGGGGTCCTTCTCCTTGAATTCCTTCATTACTTTCTTCAGTTCAACCAAAGTGGTGGGAACTTCCAGGCCAAGTTTGTCAAGCCATACCTTGTTGATGTACATAACATTCTCGATATAGTCGGGCATATACTCCTTCAAACCGGGCAGAGTATACATATGACCATCGGGAGCATTCAGAGCCGCTCTGATTTCAGGTCTTTCCTGGAACATCTTGTAGATGTTGGGAGTGTCCTTCTCGTTGATATAGTCTTCGATGGGAAGAATGATACCATTTGCAGCAAACTGAGAAATTTCAGAAGGCTGGAAGGTGTTACCAACAACTACCTGAGGGAACTCACCTGCAGCAATCTGCTGCTTTAATACGTTTGCGCCATCAACCTTTGCCTTGTATTCCCAGGTAATGGGGTACTCGGTCAAGGATTCCAAACGCTTCAGAGCCAAATCACGAACGCCCTCGGGAGCTTCATCGCCTTCGGGAGGAATCAAAACACTGAAACCGCCGTTTTCTTTTTGCTGCTTCTGGAGTTCGCTGAGGTTTGCATCACCGCCGCCACAACCGGTCAGGCAAAGAGCAAGCATCAGAACTGCCATCATCAGACAAATGCTTCTTTTGAACATTTTCATACTTACATCTCCTTTTATATATATTTTAATTTTTTTTGCAAGAAAATGTTGGTGAAGATTAACCCTTAACGGAACCAATCATAACACCCTTAACGAAGTACTTCTGTACAAAGGGATACATCAAGAATACGGGGATAGAACCAACTACCATAACCGCATACTGTACCGCCTGCTCTGCCTTCATCTTCTCGATCAATGCCTTGGAGTCCATCATAGAACCTTCAGTAGATGCAGTCTTGAAGGTTTCGCTCAGACCCTTCAATACGATCTGCAAGGGCATCTTCTCGTTGGAACGCAGGAAGTAAAGTGCATCGGTGTAGTTGTTCCAGTGATAGAGCACGTGGTAGAGAGTCAATACTGCCAGGATTGCCTTGGACAGGGGCAGTACAACCCTAATGAAGAAGGTGGTGTAGCTACCGCCGTCAATCTTGGTTGCCTCGAACAATTCCTCAGAAATACTGCTCATCAAGAAGGAACGACAAACGATCATGTTATATACGTTCAAAGCAGTAGGAATGATCATAACCCAAATAGTATCCAAAATACCCAAGTCTCTGTAGAGGATGTAGCCGGGAACCAGACCACCACCCACATACATGGTCAGCATGAAGAAACCATTGATGATTCTTCTGAAGGGAAGCTCTTTTCTGGAAAGAGCAAATGCACAGGTTACACAAGTAAACATCTGTACAGATACACCGGTTACGGTGTAGAGAACGGAATTTAAGAAACCGTCCACGATACTGGGGTATTCCAGAAGCTTCTGATAACCCAGGAAGTTAATGCCCTTGGGAATCAAGAAGGTCTGACCCAGGTTAACTGCAGTGGGGTCACTGATGGATGCGGACAGGATAAAATAAATCGGGTAGAGCAACAATGCTGCGAAGATACCCAGCAGAGTTCCGTTTACAATACCGAAGACTTTATCACTACCGGAGTCTTTGATTTTGCTTTTCATAACTTTTTCTTTACTCATCATGCCCACCTCCTTAGAATACTGATGTATCACTGAGCTTGTTACAGATGGTGTTAACTGTTACAAGACAGATGATGTTAACAATGGTGTTGAACAAACTGATTGCTGTAGAGAAACCGTACTGCGCCTTGATAAGACCGGTTTTGTAGCTGTAGGTGGTAATAATCTCGGATGCACCTCTGTTCAACTCGGTCTGGAGAAGCAACATCTTATCGGGACCTACTGCAAACATAGAACCACAACCCAATACCAACTGAATTACAATGGTACTGATCAGCGCCGGAATCTCGATGTGCCAAATGATTCTCATACGGCTTGCACCATCAATCTTTGCAGCTTCCAACTGTTCCTGGTCGATACCGGAGAGAGCCGCCAGATAGATGATTGCCGAAAAACCTGTACTGGACCAAATGCCGGTAATAATGTAGATGGGCAGAACGTATTTATCATGGCCGAAGAACAGAACCGGATCGCCACCCAATTTCTGAATGATGATGTTGATAACACCGGTGCTGGGTGCCAAGAATACGTTGGTAATCGCCATAACTACTACAACGGAGAACAAGTGAGGTACGTAGGAAATGTTCTGTACCAACTTCTTTGCTCTTTCATTCCGTACCTGATTGAGCATCAAAGCAAAAATAACGGGAAGGGGGAAACCGAATACCAAATTGTAAATTGCGGTTTTAGCAGTATTACCCACCAATTCCCAGAAGTTGTTCAGGCTAAAGAATCTTGCAAAGTGCTTGAATCCCACCCAGGGTGCCTCTGCAATTGACTGACCGAACTTCATATCCTTAAACGCAAGCTGAATACCATAAATAGGAACATACTTAAATATAATGGTAATCACAATGGCGGGAACCAGGAACAGATATAATTCCCAACAACCAAGGATGCGTTTCCACATTGGTTTTTTCTTGTTTAGAACCAAAGGTTTACTTGTTACGCTTTCCATAAACTAACATGTCCTCGCTTTCA
>JAZRCD010000177.1:0-6151 GCA_045635425.1 Ructibacterium sp.
ATGGATTTTGGGTGTATGTATCAGGGTTATTGCTCGGATATGACCCGCACGGTTGTACTTGGAAAAGCCAACGAAGAGCAGAAGAAAATCTATGAGATTGTCCGTCTTGCGCAGGAGGCAGGGCTTGCGGCGCTCAAACCGGGAATTACCGGGTCAAAAGCCGATGGTGCCGCACGAAAGATTATTGAAGATGCGGGCTTTGGAAAATACTTTGGTCATAGTCTGGGACACGGGGTTGGTCTTGAAATTCACGAACTGCCCAATTTGTCACCCATGTCTCAGGTTGTGCTAAAACCGGGCATGGTGGTTACCTGTGAGCCGGGGATCTATATTCCTGATTTTGGTGGTGTTCGAATCGAGGATATGGTTTGTATTACCGAGGATGGATATGAGAATTTTACCCATCTTGGAAAAGAACTTATTGAGCTCTAACAGAATTTGAAAAAATACTTGATTTTTTGCATAGTTTGTTATACAATAGAAAAAAAGAACATTAGATATAGGAGGTTTCACCAATGATAACAGCAGGTGATTTTAGAAACGGTCTTACCTTTGAGTATGATGGAAACGTATACCAGGTGGTAGAATTCCAGCATGTAAAGCCGGGTAAGGGCGCAGCGTTCGTTAGAACCAAGATGAAGAATGTTATGACCGGTGGTGTAGTGGAAAGAACTTTCAACCCCACTGAGAAGGTAGAACCCGCAAGAATCGAAAGAAAAGAGATGGAATATCTCTATGAGGACAGCGGTCTGTACTACTTCATGGATCAGGAGACTTATGAGCAGATTCCTCTCGGACAGGATCAGTTGGGTGATGCACTGAAGTTCGTGATGGAGAACATGACTGTTAAAATCCTTTCCTACAAAGGAAATGTCTTTGCAGTAGAACCCCCCACCTTCGTAGAGATGAAGGTTATCGCAACCGAACCCGGTGTAAAGGGTAATACCGCAACCAACGTTACCAAGCCTGCAACCGTAGAATCCGGTGCAGTTATTACCGTTCCTATGTTCGTGAACGAGGGCGATGCAATCCGTATCGATACTCGTACCGGCGAATACATGGAAAGACTTTAATCTACAATAAATTGAAGAAAGAGGTGCAAGAAATGTCTGATATTTCTAACCGCGCAGCATATTTAAAGGGTCTGGCAGACGGCTTGAAGCTGAACACCGAATCCGCAGAAGGTCAATTGATTGATGGTATCCTGAATCTTCTGGGCGAAATGGCAGAGGAACTGGAGATGCTGGATAGCGAACAGGCTTTCCTGGCAGATAAGATCGACGAGGTAGAAGAGGTTATGGACATGGTAGCCGATGAAGTATACGGCTGTGATGAGGATGACGAGTTCTACACCTTGGTTTGCGAAAACTGTGGCGCAGAAATCGACGTAACCGGCGACGACCTGGACGATATCGCAGACGGCGTATTCAACTGCCCCGAATGTGGCGAAATCATCGAACTGGATTTTGATGGTTGTGATTGCGACTGTGATTGTGATTGTGATTGCGAGTAAGAAAATAAAAAAGGGCGGAGTAACTACTCCGCCTTTTTTGTTTTCTTGACAGTCGTGCTTGAAAATCAGGCAATCTGCACTCAAAACATCAACGCCGAAGAACAGTTACATACACAAAGTATGCGCCTGTCCTTCGGCGTTTCGTTTTAAGCACATCTCACCTAATTTTCTGCGCACTAATATACCGAAAATTGTAGGGGAGGGGCTTGCTCCTCCCGTCGCTTCAAAGAGGAATGACAGTTACGTACAAGGAGTACGCTCCTTCCATCCCTCATCTTGCGCCAGACAAATTTCATTCAAATTTCTGCGCACTCACGAGATTAGCCCTCCTTGTGCAAAGGAGGGGGGACCGCTTTAGCGGTGGGAGGATTGTTTATCTTACCGAATCTTGAAGCGTCACCGCTCCTCTGCGCACTTAATTTGCGGAAAAAGTGGCTCGGCAACCGCAGAAAATTTTTCCGCAAACTATGTCCGGCAATGGGTGGAGCGTCACACTGACATACAAAAAATGAAAATCGCAAACGAGTATTCGAGAGATTGAAAGAGAAAATAAGAGAAAAAAGGAGATTGCACATTATTAAATTAATTTTTTAAAAAAAGTGCTTGACAAATGAGAAAAACAGTATTATAATGGTCTAGCGCCTGAAGTTGAGGCGTTTGTTTTTCGCACTAAAGCGGAAAACGGTGCTAAAAACAAATGCCTTACGGGCAAAACTAATTTATAGGAGGAACGAGATATGTCAACTTACATGGCAAAAGCAAATGAAGTCGAAAAGAAATGGTATATCATTGACGCTGCTGGTAAGCCCCTCGGTCGTGTAGCTGCAACTGCTGCTACCATCCTGAGAGGTAAGCATCGTCCTCAGTACACCCCCGGTGTAGATTGCGGTGAGTATGTTATCATCATCAACGCAAAGGACGCTGTTCTGACCGGTAACAAACTGGCACAGAAGAAATGGTATAGACACACCGGTTACATCGGTCACCTGAAGGAAGTATCCTACAAGGAACTGATGGCAACCCGTCCTGAAAAAGCAATGGAACTGGCAATTGCAGGTATGCTTCCCCATAACACTCTGGGAAGAACCGCTCTCAAGAAGCTCCGCGTATACAAGGACGCTGAACATCAACACGCAGCTCAGACACCCGTTGTCTGGGAACAGAACTAAGAAAGGGGACTAGTAAATCATGGCAAACGTACAGTATTACGGAACCGGTAGAAGAAAGAAGTCTGTTGCCAGGGTTAGATTGGTACCCGGCAAAGGCGAAATCGTTATTAACAAGAGAAGCATTGATGAATACTTTGGCTTGGAAACCCTGAAGGTTGTTGTAAGACAGCCTCTGGAACTCACCAAGACTGCTGGCAAGTTCGACGTTTTGGTTAACGTACAGGGCGGCGGCTTCACCGGTCAGGCAGGTGCAATCCGTCACGGTATCGCAAGAGCTCTTCTGGAAGTAGATGAGGAATACAGAGCAGATCTGAAGGCTGCAGGTTACCTCACTCGTGACCCCAGAATGAAGGAGAGAAAGAAGTACGGCTTGAAGGCAGCTCGTCGTGCACCTCAGTTCTCCAAGAGATAATTATTTATTATCGCAAATCAAAGAGATGTCACTTTTGTGGCATCTCTTTTTGTATGTATCATACAGATTAATATATCTTCAAAAAAATTCACAAAAAAAGAGGTGTAGTCATTCACACCTCTTTTTGTTTATCTTTACAGATATAATGTAATAAGCTTTTCGCCCTCGGAGATTACGCGGAGGTCCATAGAGTAGACTGTGTGACGGGCGGTAAATTCAAGCTTTTCGATTTTGTCTTTCTTATGCTGAGAGTACTCGCCAACCGAAAGATAAAGGTTTTCTAAACTTTTTTTGTGTGGCTGGATACTGCCGATGCCAAAACTATCATGAGCCATAAAGTCATTGGTAGACATATCATCTGCGACGAAAGAAACGATGCTATCAGTGGTATTTTCAATAAGGAAGGTGAAGGTTTCTAAGTGGTTGCCATCCTCAATTTCGGTAAGTGTTACCCTTACGCCGTCTTCGTCATAAATGACATCGCCCACAGAGGTCTTTCCGCTTGTGGAAGATTCCTTCTTTTCGGTGGATAACTTCACGGTGTTTGTTTCCCCATCCCATTCTACACCAAGGTCAAGTGCATTGGCGATGCCCCGAACAGGAAGATAGGTTGTTCCATCGATGATAAAGGGTTCAACCGGTTGGCCGTTTGCATCTGTGGCGATTAGTTCGTTTCCGTTCATGGTAATTTTGATATTGTTATAGAGAAGTTCTTTGGTTACGGTTCCAACGGTTGCAAATACAGTAGGAACAAGCAAGGCACCAATGACGATACCAATAACAATACCTTTTAATTTGTCTTTCATAATAAATCTCCCCTCTTTTGTAGGTTTACATCAGTATAACATAGAAACATGTAATTGTAAAGACAAAAGGCACCCCACGGGTGCCTTTTGTCATATCAGAGCCAGATGCGATGGCCGTACATACGATTTACCATCTTCTTCATTTTCTTCATGGTCTTTTTGTCCATCATCATAGCGCCCACGCCAATCATGGCTCCGGCAATTAATCCGGTTGAAAACTTGCCCATAGTTATCTCCTCCTTATATCATATGTCGTTTGTTTTATCCTTCATAGTATTTGTAAAACCATCATAAAAATGCAGGTGATTTTATAGCAATAATTTACATTTAAAAATAGAAAATTTCTTGACGAATTGCAAAAAATGGTGTATTATATGGAGTGGTATACTATTTTTTTGTGTGCCTATATAAAATGGGCAAAAGAGAACAAGATATAAGATATCATGTTAATAGTATCAGAGGTTTTGGTTCGGGCAGGATTGCTCTTCCCGAATTGGTTGAAAGGAAGGAAAAACAGATGAAGATAGGAATTATGGGATTTGGTGTTGTTGGTAGCGGTATCGGTGAACTGGTTGCCAATTCCCCCGACGGCATGGCTAAACGTTGCGGTGAGGCCATTGAGATTGCAAGAATTCTTGATCTGCGGGATTTCCCCGACAGTCAGTTCAAGTGCTTTACAAAGGATTTTGAGGATATTCTCAACGATCCGGAAATCGGTGTTGTTGCCGAGGTAATGGGCGGAACTGAACCTGCATACACCTTTACGAAAAAACTTTTGTTGGCAGGAAAGAGTGTGGTTTCTTCCAATAAGGAATTGGTTGCAAAGCACGGAACAGAACTTTTGAATATCGCAAAGGAGAATAACGTAAGCTATCTGTTTGAGGCAAGCGTTGGTGGTGGTATTCCCATTATCCGTCCTTTGTATTCCAGTCTTTCTGCCAATGAACTGACCGATGTTTACGGCATCTTGAATGGTACCACCAACTATATTCTTACCCAGATGATTAAAGAGGGTGAGAGTTTTGAGGACGCTTTAAAGGGCGCACAGGAAAAAGGATATGCCGAGAAGGATCCCACCGCAGATGTGGAGGGTCACGATACCTGTCGTAAGACGGCAATCTTAGCATCTCTTGCTTTTGGTACCTATGTAAACAGTGAAGAAATCGAAACCGAAGGTATTACCAAGATTACCCTGCAGGATGTTGCTTATGCAGAGGAACTGGGTTGTGTGATTAAGCTCTTGGGTATGGCATCTAAGGTAGAAGACGGCGTTTATGCAAGAGTTTCTCCTGCTATCTTGAAAAAGGACAACCCCTTAGCCGGTATTGATGGTGTGTTCAATGGTATTATGGTAAAGGGCGAGGGTATCGGTGATGTTATGTTCTACGGCCGTGGCGCAGGATCTCTGCCTACAGCAAGTGCGGTAGTATCTGATATTATCGAGGCTATCAAGCATAAGGGAAGTCATATTCGTCTTGGTTGGACCGAGGGTGTTCCCGGCTACCTGAAGGATGCCAAGGAACAGAAGTTTGCATATTACGTTCGTATGTCCGGCAAGCCCGGTTCCGAGATGGAAGGCATGCGCGTAATCACTTTGCCGGAGTATGACAACGAGTTTGCTGTCGTAACCCCTGAGTTGGACGGCAAGGCAAAGGCAGAATTATTGAGTGCGTTGAAGCAAAACCACGAAATCTTAGGAACCATAAGGTTGGTGGCGGAATAATGATAAAAGTAAGAGTGCCTGCAACAAGCGCCAATTTGGGGCCAGGCTTTGATAGTATGGGGTTGGCACTGGGACTTTATAATTATGTGACGGCAGAAGAAACCGACAGCGGTCTGGTGATTGATATTCCGGACGAGACGGGTAAGTTTCTGGCGAAGGATGAACGGAATTTGGTCTATCGGTCCATGATGACGGTTTTTCAAAAGGTTGGGTATCCCATCAAAGGATTGCATTTGACCTTGGAAAATAACATTCGTGTCACGCGAGGACTGGGAAGCAGTAGCGCAGGAATTATTTCCGGTTTGGTTGCTGCCAATGCCATGAGCGGAAACCAACTGACCAAGGAAGAACTTCTCTTTCTTGCGGCGGAACTGGAAGGCCATGCGGATAATGTGACCCCTGCTTTGATGGGTGGTTTTACCATCTCGGTAAAGCAGAGAAATCGGGTTCAGTATGTGAAGACGGAACTGAAGGACGACCTTCGGTTTGCGGCTTTCATCCCTGAGTTCTATCTGCAGACCACGAAGG
>JAZRCD010000178.1:0-9066 GCA_045635425.1 Ructibacterium sp.
GGGTCAGCTTGCCATTACCGGACGGAAGAAGAATATCATCATTTTAGACAATGGTAAGAATATCTTCCCCGAGGAAATCGAAGAGCATATCATGAAACTTCCCTACATCGAAGAAGTTATCGTATACGGTCAGAAGAACGAAGAGGGCATCGAGACCAAACTTGCATGTCAGGTATTCCTTTCCGAAGAGAAACTTCAGGAAATGGGTGTTGAAGACGGTGCGGCTCTTGCAAAAAAAGAAGTTGTTGAGCATTGTAACCAGTTGGTGGTCTACAAGAGAATCAATCATGTAGTGGTTCGTGACGCTGCATTTGAAAAAACCACTACCAATAAAATCAAGAGAGATAAGATTGATACAACCCTGTAAAGGACAAAAAACGGTTTTCTTCGGAAAACCGTTTTTGGGATAACAAAACTATCCTGTTGAGACATTTTACGAAAAAAGAAGGCATTTTCCCGTATGGTATGAAAAGCCTTTGTGTGTTATATTTTCAGTATAGAGAAAAGGTAAAGGAGAAATGAAAATGAACACAGAAAAAACACAAGCGTTATATAGACACGCAAAAAAGCATATTCCCGGTGGCGTTCAGCTGCTGTCTAAAAGACCTGAGCAATATGCTCCCAATGTATGGCCGGCTTATGCAACCAAGGCAAAGGGATGTCAGGTAACCGACTTGGATGGTAATACCTATACCGATATGACATCCAATGGTATCGGTGCATGTCTTTTAGGTTATGCAGACCCCGATGTTAATGCGGCGGTTATTAAGAGAATCGAAAATGGTTCCATGTCTACCTTGAATGCACCCGAGGAAGTTTATCTTGCGGATAAGCTCTTTGAGATTCATCCTTGGGCAAGTCAGGCGCGTTTTGCAAGAACCGGCGGTGAGACCTGTGCGGTAGCGGTTCGTATTGCAAGAGCAACCACCGGCAGAAATTTGGTTGCTATCTGTGGTTATCACGGCTGGAGCGACTGGTATTTGGCAGCAAATCTTGCCGATGACCATACCTTGGACGACAACCTGCTTCCCGGTTTGAAGTCTACCGGTGTTCCTCAGCAACTGACCGGTACCACCCACACCTTCTTTGGCAACGACAGAGAATCCTTTGATAAACTGATTGCCGAGCATGGTGATGAACTTGCCTGCGTTATCATGGAGCCCCTCCGTGGTGAGAACCCTGATGGTGATTTTCTGCCTTATGTAAAGGAAACTCTTCACAAGCATGGAGCATTATTGATTTTTGACGAGATTACCATTGGTTGGAGATATTGTTTCGGTGGCAGTCATTTGAAGTTGGGTATTACTCCTGATATTGCGGTATTTGCAAAGGCTTTGGGTAACGGACATCCCATTGGTGCAGTAATCGGTACGCTGGAAGCTATGGATATGGCGCAGGAGTCCTTCATCTCCAGTACCTACTGGACAGAGGCGGTTGGTCCTACAGCGGCACTTGCTACCATTGACAAGATGGAAAAGACTCGTATTTGGGAGCATGTTGACAAGATTGGTGCAAGAGTAAAGGAAGATTGGGCAGAAATGGCAGCAAAGAATGGTATTGACATTCATTGCAGCGGTGAAAACTGTCTTGCGCACTTTGATTTTGCAGAGCATAAACTGGAACTCAAGACCCTTTATACTGTTTTGATGTTGGAAGAGGGATTCTTGGGTAATACAGCAATTTACCCCACCTTGGCGCACAATGATGATATTTGTGATAAGTACAAGAATGCCATGGATGTGGTATTCGGTAAGATTGCAGACATCCTGAAAAAGGGCGGCAAGGAAGCGGTTCTGGAAGCGCTCAACGGAGACGTTTGTCAGAGCGGATTTGCAAGATTGCTGAAATAAAGTAACGGATGTGGTTTTGTGGATAGAACGGAAATGAGATTTGGTGACAGTCGATGTGCTTTAGCAATGGACATTCCCACGGTGGAGCGGGTTACTGTTTGTGACACTAATCGGCATTGTAATGCTTGGTATGAGTGGCACATTTCCATGGATGGAGTCTGTGTGATGGATATTGACGGAAAGGAGTATTCCTTGGGAAAAGGAGATGCTTTGTTGATTGCTCCGGGAAAATACCATTGCCTGAAAGATGCGGACACGAATCATCAGCATTTTATTCTGCCCTTTTCCATTCAGGGGGGAGAACTTGCTAAGGAGATTGGGGCTTATGCCACCGAATGTCAGATCTATTTCCTGACTGAAACCGAAATGACGTTATGCGGTGATTTCTTAGAGGAGATTCGACAGAGAGCAATTTTTTGGAGGAAGAACCTATATTCCATATGTGTTTTGTTGCTAAGTCGGTTATTCCGAAGAATTTCTGATTATATCAGTCATCGTGAAAAAGAGGAACTGTCCGAGACAGAACCTCGCCTTGGTACCATTGACACTTTTTTTGAAGAGTGTATGACAGAGGAGTGTACCGAGGAAAATTTGGCAGGTCTTTTGAATTTATCGAGACGACAATTACAGCGTGTTCTGATGAAGTATTATGGCATGGGTTTTCGGGAGAAGAGACGGTTGGCACGTTTGGATCATGCCGGCTGGTTGCTTCGAACCACGGGGATGTCCATATCCCGAATCTGTGAGATTGTAGGCTATCAATCAGAACCATCATTTTTCAAAGCGTTTAAAGATCACTATGGTATATCTCCTGCCATCTATCGTCAGGAGAGTGCAAAACCATCAATAAAGGGGGAATAATCATGTTAAAGAAGGAATTGGTATACACTCGGGACGACTTGGACGGCATCAAGAGATTGGAGGATTTTCTTCCTGATAAAATTTTTGATGTACACGCCCACGTGATGGATACTGCATTTACACCTGTGGCTGCAGGGGCGCTGACCGAACGCCTGATTTTAGGTGCTAAGGAGTATCGCGAGGAAATGACTGTGATGCTGGGAAACCCCAAAGACCTCCGTGTCAATGCCATTGTATATCCCGATAAGGCTATGGATGATTTAAATTCAGGATTGCTTCAACAATCCGATGAGTTCTTAGTAAAGCAACTGGTGGCGGAACCCGATTGGGTGGGAGAAATTGTGGTTCATCCCAAAGAATCTGCAGAGGATATCGAAAAGAGATTGATTCACCCTAATATCAAAGGTCTTAAGTGTTACCACTTGTTGGCAGATAAGGAATATACCTTTGAATGTAACATCGGAGAATACCTTCCCGAAAGTGCATGGGAAGTTGCCAATAAGCATAAGATGGTGATTACCCTCCACATGGTAAAACAGGAGGCTCTTGCCAACGAGGAGAATCAAAAGTATATCTGCGAAATGGCAAAGAAGTATCCTGATGCGGTTTTGATTCTGGCACATGCGGCACGTTCTTTTGCGGCGTGGACCGGTATCGAGAATGTAGATAAGGTGGCGCATCTGGAAAATGTATGGTTTGATTTCTCGGCAATTTGTGAAACACCGTCCATGTTCCAGATTGTGAAAAAGGTAGGAATCAAGCGGTGTATGTGGGGTAGTGACTACCCTGTCTGCCGTGGCAGAGGAAAGTGCATTGCTCTTGCGGATTCTTTCTACTGGATTTACGAGAATGATCTTATGAACTTCCAGTCCAAGACACCTGTTCGGAACTGGTTTATCGGAATCGAGGGCTTGGCGGCGGCAAAACAGTTGTCTATCTTGGCAGACTTGACACCCACCGATGTGGAAGACTATTTCTACAATAATGCAATGAGATTATTCTATCGTTAAAAAATGGTAATAACGGTTGCAAAATAGAAAAAATTGTGCTATAATGCGTTTGTCGTGTGACAAACGCATTGTTTTTTAGGAGGATGGATATGAAAATCATCGAAAAAAACGGTTATAAAATCTCCGAATTTACTTTGGGAACGGTTCAGTTAGGTCTGCCTTATGGTATTAATAACGATAAGGGTATGCCTACTTTTGAAGAGTCTTCTACAATTCTGCAGACCGCATTAGACGCAGGAATCACCTCGTTTGATACCGCAAAGGGTTATGGCGAGAGTGAGGCGGTATTAGGTCGGTTCTTTAAGGCAAGCCCGGAAGAGAAGACCTTGATTACCAAAATCAGATACCAGACCGAACCCGAAAGTGAGATTCCCAAACTGTTGCTGGAGCATGCAAAGGACTCTATGGAGAAAATGGGTCTTGAAAAACTTCCTTTCCTGATGCTTCACAACGAAGAGATGGTGGAAATCTATGGAAAGACCATTCTGGATTCCTTGGTGGAACTCAAAAAAGAGGGCTTGGTAGATAACATCGGTATCTCCTTCTCCGATCGGAGTAAGATGGAAGAAGTACTTGATTGCGGCGTCTTTGACCATATCCAGATTCCTCAGAATATGTTCGATTGTCCCGAACTGAAGTCGGGTCTTATCAAGAAGATTGGAGATATGGGTATTTCTATCTTTATCAGAAGTGTCTACCTGCAGGGATTGTTCTTCCGGGATACCAATACGCTTCCCAAAGAACTTGCCTGTGCAAAAGCACCCATTGACAAACTCAACGCCATTGCAGAACGTGAGAATATGTCCATGGCACAGTTGGCACTTTCGTTCTTGAAGGATGCAGATGGTATTACTTCTTTGGTTCTTGGTTGTGAAACACCCGAGCAGTTGCTTGACAGCGTTTCCAAGTTTGATACCGCACCCATGACCGATGCGGTTCGTCAGGAGATCCTCGCAATCTCTGAAGAGATTGAACCCATTGTTATCAGTCCTTGGGATTGGCCTAAAAAATAATAACACTTTATATAAAGGAGAGCTATTCACTATGCATATGAGAAAAAGTAAGGTTATGAAAACCATCAGAGAAGGTAAGACCGCACTCTGTACTAAAATGAACCTGAGCGAAGCAAAGGTTGCTGAACTTGCTGCAATGAGCGGTGTGGATTGTATCTGGATTGACATGGAGCACGGCCCCATTGACTATCTGGCAGTTGAAAACATCATTCGTGCTGCAAAGATTTATGATGTTGACGTAATGACTCGTGTTGCTAAGGGTAGTTACAACGACTTTATCCGTCCCTTCGAGGCAGACAGTACCGGTATTATGGTACCTCACCTGATGAACTACGAAGAGGCAAAGAAGATTGTTTACTACACCAAGTTTCATCCCATCGGTCGTCGTCCTATTGATGGCGGTAACATTGATGGTTCCTATTGTAAGGTTGGCGTTGCTGACTATATCAAGGAAGCAAACGAGGAACGTTTCGTGGTAGTACAGATTGAAGATCCGGAGCCCATGGCAGAACTGGAAGAGATTTGTCAGCTCCCCGGTCTGGATATGATTTTCTTTGGCCCTGCAGACTTCAGCCAGGGTATCGGTAATCCCACCGAAATCTTCAACGAGGAAACCTTAAAGGCTCGTCGTAAGGTTGCAGAGACCGCAAGAAAGTATGGTAAGATTGCAGGTACCGTTGGTGGCGTTGCAAACTTCAAGGATTTAGAAGCAGAAGGCTTTAACTTCATCAATGCCGGCGCAGACGTTCTGGCTCTTGGCATGTACTGGGATGACATCGTAAAGCAAATCAGAGGTTAATGAAAAATCCCCCGTTTGGGGGATTTTTTTATTGCAGAATATGTGAAAATCAGGAATGGTATTGTATTTTTGGGAATTTTGTGGTATAATGAAATGGAGCCGATGGTTTGCATCAGCAAAAAAAGGCGAACGAGGTGAAAATAAGATGAGAAAAATACTATCCATTATTTCAATATTTTTAGTGGTAATGATGAGTGTTACCGTGGTTCAGGCATCACCGAGAAAGGTAAATGATTGGGCTGTTGATAGCGTGGCAGACGCCAACAAGGCCGGTATCATTCCGGGATATCAATACATGGGTGATTATACCGAATCCATTGCCAGAGGTCATGTGGCAGAACTTTTGATGAACGCCCTGAAGGTTTATACCGGCAGCGAGCACCGTCAAGAGGGCAAAAATCCTTTTACGGATGGAATTACCTCTGCAGTTGCCGGGGTTTATGAACTTGGTATCATGAATGGTATGGGAGAAGACTTCTTTGGTTTTGACGAATATGTAACTCGGGAACAAATGGCGAAAATTCTTTTGACATTCAGAGGGGTTGCTTTGGGAAAGGATACTTTTTTATCCAGCAAGCCGGAAGCACCATTTAATGATTTTGATCAGGTAAGTGATTGGGCAAAGCCTTATGTTGCGGCCGCTTATGAAGAAGGCTTGATAAACGGACATGTGGACGGAAGATTTGGCGGTAAGGAGTTGGTAACCTGGGAAATGGCAATTACGTTGATTATGCGTAGTGTCAGATTTGATCAGAAGCAGGCGCCACAAATTACCTCTCTTTCTCAGGATGATATCGTTCTCTCCGCAGAGGCTCTCAATGTTCAACTTGCCGGCTCCGGTGAGGTAAAATTATATGGTGTGAAGTCCGGAGAAGAGAGTCAAACGAAGTATCTCGGCAGTTGTACAGATGCAGGAAATGTCCTGATTCAAGTTGGTTATTTCCAGCCCAATTCGGTTTACTATCTGTATGCAGAATGTAATGGCGTATTCTCCGATCCGGTCAGAGTCTTTACAGATACCTACGATTTGCATGTGAATTATGATTTGACCAGTATTCAGGGTGCATGTAAAATCACTTGGGACAGAATTCCCGGCATAGAGAAGTATGTTATCACCGTGAAAGAGGCAAGAGATTGTCGTCACAAAGGTGATATTGCTCCTCGGACAGTGGTTTATGAAGTGGTGGATGATGATAGTTTAACCATTCCTGCCATCCAGAAACGCTCCTATGACATTGAAGTGAAAGCGGGAACCATCAGTGATACCCACAGCTTCAAAATGCCGAAAATTTGGCCCAGCGATGCAGATGGTATCAAGAGTAGTTATCCCACATCAAAATCTGCAGCAGAGGCGTTGCAAGTGTCGGTAACCTTCCCTGTTTGGAAGGTTGATAAGAATGGTGAGAAGTACGAATCTACTGCAACCATTAAGGTGCATTACCAGATTGCGGATAAGGTAAAACTGGTCTTTGAAGAAATCTTTAACGGACCTGAGAAGTTCCCCATTAAGGATATAGGAGGCTATGCGTGGCGTGGCGGAAGATCGGAGCATAATGGCGGAACAGCCATTGACATCAATCCCAACGAGAACTATTGTATTTACAACAACGGTTCCAAGATTGGTTCCTACTGGAGACCGGATACGGATCAATACTCCATAAAGCCTTATGGTGATGTAACCAATGCTTTTGAAAAGTATGGTTTCACATGGGGCGGAGACTCATGGTCCAACCCAAGAGATTATATGCACTTCTCTTATCTTGGTACCTGATGAAAAGGAATAAAAAAGGACTTGAACAAATGTTCAAGTCCTTTTTTGTAGGTTTCGTTACAGTTTCTGGATGGTTTCCATGATGTACTCTGCAAACTCTGCGCCGGTACATCCGGTATCACGACCGGTGATTTCCAGTTTCTTTTCTTCGTACATACAGATCTGAAGTAATCTCTCCAACTTCTTAGCACGATCAGCATAACCAATGTGCTCTAAGAGCATAACGTCTGCACGAATAATGCTACAGGGGTCTGCATACTGTGCTCTGCCCTCTGCTACCATTCTGGGAGCACTACCGTGGATTGCCTCGAACATAGCATAGCGCTTACCGATATTTGCACTACCTGCAGTACCTACACCGCCTTGGAACTCTGCCGCCTCGTCGGTTAAGATATCACCATAGAGGTTGGGAAGTACCATTACCTGGAACTGGGTTCTCCGCTTGGGGTCAACCAGTTTTGCGGTCATAATATCAATGTACCAGTCATCCAGTTCGATGCCGGGATAATCCTTTGCAACTTCCTGACAGATGCTCAGGAACTTACCATCGGTGGTCTTAACAACGTTTGCCTTGGTAACAGCGGTAACCTTGGTCTTGCCTGCCTTCTTGGCATACTCAAATGCGGCGCGGGCAATACGCTCACTACCTTCCTGAGTGGTAACGGTGAAGTCAATAGCCAGATCGTCATTCACGTGAACACCTTTAGAACCTACTGCATAAGCACCCTCAGTGTTCTCACGATAGAAGGTCCAGTCAATGCCCTCTTCGGGAACCTTAACGGGACGAACATTAGCAAAGAGGTCAAGTTCTTTCCGCATTGCAACGTTAGCAGATTCGATGTTGGGCCAGGGATCGCCGGCACGAGGAGTGGTGGTGGGGCCCTTTAAGATAACGTGACACTTTTTCAGTTCTTCTACCACGTCATCGGGAAGTGCTTTGCCAACCTCGGCACGATGCTCGATAGTACAACCATCAATTACATTGAAGGCAACCTTGCCTTTTTCTACTTCATCCTTCAAGAGGAATTCCAGAATTCTCTGGGCATGTGCGGTGATAAAGGGGCCGATGCCGTCACCGCCAACCACGCCGATAACAATCTGGTCCAGTTTTTCGTAGTCGATGAAGTCTTTGTCTTCCTTCATCTTGTCAATTCTTGCAAACTGCTCGGTTAAGAGTTTTGCGAATTTTTCCTGTGCTACTTTGATTTCTTCTGTATGACTCATGAGAAACATCCTTTCTATGCGTTATTCTTGGTATAGTTGAGAAGTCCGCCGGCAATCAGCATATCCTTCTGCCGATCGGAGAGATCTACCTTGACAGTAAAGTCAAAACCTTTGGTTACATTGGTAACGGTAACGGTATCGCCGTTCTGGATTTGTGCAATCACATCGGTCATGGAAAGTTCATCCATCTGGTCAATTCTGTCGTAGTCCGCTTCGTTCCGGAAAGTCATGGGGATAATGCCTGCATTGATCAGGTTTGCCATGTGAATACGTGCAAAGGATTTTACAATGACTGCCTTTACGCCTAAGTAAAGAGGAGCAAGTGCGGCATGCTCTCTGGAAGAGCCCTGACCGTAGTTGGAACCACCTACGATGATACTCTTTTTCAGTTCCAATGCTCTGTCGTGGAACTGCTCGTCACAAACTGCAAAACAATATTCGGAAATCTTAGGAATGTTGGAGCGCAGAGGAAGAATTTTAGCACCTGCCGGCATAATATGGTCGGTGGTGATGTTGTCTCCAACCTTCAGGCTACACT